>NZ_WAKV01000010.1 GCF_015523185.1 Thermococcus sp. | reverse complement strand
TCTTGAACCTCGCTCAGGATTCTACCACTCTTCCTGACGTTCACATCTGCCCTCGTCTCACCCATCACCAAGAGGGAGCGGTAGTAGAGAATATCCCGTATCGTCTTGTTCTCCCATTTGATGGGGCTGTCGAGATAACTTGTGTTTCCCTCAACCGGAGGAACGAGGGGGCCGATTCTAACCTTGGGGTAGCCGTGTTCGCCTACGAAGATGCTTGGCGGAGAGGAACCAAAGAGGTGGCGTTTGTTTAACCTCCGCTCAACGGTCTGGGCTACCCTAAAGCGCTCTAGAATGGGGCATGTAGGCCTGCCACAGAGCAGTTTCCTGCCCTTGCAGATGGTACAGAGCCTTGAGTTGAATAGCTCCACCATTGTGGGTGACTCTTTTCGAGAATGTAAAAGCTTTGCCCCGCCAAAAAACTTAAAAACCCTCCCCCGCTCATATACCTCGGGCGTGCCGCGGTAGCCTAGCCTGGTAGGGCGCCGGCCTGCTAAGCCGGTGGGCGGTGCCCACCGGGGTTCAAATCCCCGCCGCGGCGCCATTAATTTCTCTTGGTTCAGTGCCGGGATAGCCTAGAGGCGAGGCGAGGGACTGCAGATCCCTTCCACCCGGGTTCAAATCCCGGTCCCGGCTCCAACCTACTTTTTTAGGGGAATGCCTGAAAAGGCAATTCAAAGAATGGTCGTGCGGTAAGTTTCAGTTTTTTAAAGAGGAAGAAAAATCAGAGAAGCATTCTGGCATCGACGGCAACGGCACCGTCTTCATAAGCGAAAATAGGGTTGATGTCGAGTTCCTTAATCTCTGGAAGCTCTAGTGCAAGTTCGCCAACTTTGACAATGATGTCAGCAAGGGCCTCTATATCAACAGGCTTCTCACCGCGTGCTCCAGCGAGAATCGGGTAGGCCTTTATCTCCTTTATCATCTCTAGGGCCTCTTCCTTCGTTATGGGCGCAACGCGAAATGAAACGTCCTTTAGTATCTCAACGAAAATTCCACCGAGACCGAACATCACAGCCGGACCGAACTGCGGGTCGCGTATCATACCGACGATGACTTCCTTACCAAGCGGGAGCATCTTGTAGATTATGACACCCCAGAGGTCTGCATCTGGCTTGTACTTCCTCGCGTTCTCCATAATGGTTCTGAAGGCTTCTCTAGCTTCCTCGTCGTTCTTTATGTTGACCTTAACTCCACCGGCGTCGCTCTTGTGGATAATCTGGGGAGAGACGATTTTCATAACCACAGGATAGCCGATTTCGCGGGCGAACTTAACAGCTTCCTCTTCGTTGGTGGCAACCTTGAAGTCGGGAACCGGAACACCGTAGAGGCGGAGTATTTCTTTCGCCTCGGGTTCGACGAGCGGCCTGTTCTCGGCCTTGGCCTTTTCGATTATCTTCTTTGCCTCTTCAACACGGTTCATCTCAATCACCCCGTAAGCCTGACGTTTATCACTCAGAGGGGAAGGTTAAAAGGGTTTCCATTTGCAAAGTTTTGGTTCAAGCCCATTTGAAGCTGTGGGATGTTATAAATAGGCAAGGGATAAGTTTGAGTGGTGAGCAGTATGGTGAGGAAGTTCTTTCCTTTAATCGCCTTGTTTGTTGTCATTGTTCTTGTATCCCTCTCATTTCAGGGTAAGAGGGCTTCAACGGATGATGTTATGATTGCTCTCTACAACTCCGCCGGCATTGGCATGGTTGAGAGAACGATGGAAGTCGAACTCAGGGAGGGAATCAATGAGATTCCACTGGAAGGCATTGGAGGAATCGACTTGGCCGAGATGTCTCTGAGGCCACTCGACGACGGTATCTCGGTGCTCGGACTCTCTGGGGGCGAGCGCAGTATGGGTAACGACGTTGAGGTCGGACTGAAAAGCGGGGAGAAAATCTCCGGGAAGTACCTCGGAATCAGGGACGGCAAGCTCGCCGTTGAGGGTGATGGCTACTACATGATAAACCTTGGCGAGGTGGCTTACATCAAAACCAAGTATGCTGGAGGTTCCAGGATTTACGCCGTTCTCAGGGCCGAAAAGGCTGGTAAGTACAGGGTTAGCGTCAGCTATCGCGTCTCTGGAATCAGATGGGAGGGCCGTTACAGGCTTTACCTCAATGAGACGGCGGAGTTAAGGGGCTACGTTGTCATAAGGAATCCGACTTGGGTAGAATTCTCCGGGGCAAACGTTCTCCTCGTTGCCGGCGACGTTAACCTCGGGCAACGCGCCCCAACTCCAGTTCCATACGAGAAGGCAGATGGTGTCGCTGTAAGCTCCCCTGAGAAGGTTGAGGCCTTCTACCTCTACCGCCTCGGTATTGTTGTCGTTAAGGCAGGAAGCACCATGGTTTATCCCTATGTAACCCTTGAGGCCCCCTTCGAGCGGGAGTACCTCTACGAGAGCTGGGCCTACAGTAGGGAGGGGCCGGTTTACGAGTCCATCTCCTTTAAGACGGACAGGGTTCTTCCAGCTGGAACAGTGGAGGTATACAGGAAGACCAACGAGGGAGTTTTGCTGATTGGAGAGACGGGGATAGACCACACCCCCAAGGATGGCGTTGTCAGGATAGGTATCGGCAGGGACTACGACGTTAGAGGCACCACCACTGTCCTGGAGAAGAGCAATGACGGCGAGCACTACAGGATACGGATAACCCTTCAGAACTTCAGGAACGAGACGAAGAGGATTATCGTCAGACACCACAAGTGGGGTAAGGTCACGTACTCCAGCGTTCAGCCAGTTGATGAAACGGCCGACTACGTCGAGTTCATGGTGACGCTTAGGCCCGGAGAAAAGGAGGAGATAACCTTCGAGTACGAGTGTTAGCTCTTCCTCAGGGTTATCTCGAAGCCCTTATCCCCTTTCGTTATTTCCATCACGAGGCTCTTGTCGTAGTCTATGAACTTAGTGCCCACGATGTTGTAGCCCTCTTTTCTAAGAAACTCGGCCATTTTGAGGCCGAGGTCGTCGAAGAACTCAGCCGCCATAGTCGCGAGACTTGGCTCATTTATCCCAAGTTCATCGTGGTACCTCCGGGCCAGCTCGAAAACGTCCTCCATGGTAACCACCGTGGATAGTATTCTTTAACGTTAAAAACCCTTTCGCCGAAAGGCTTAAATCCACACGGTCTAACCTTCTGGAGTGGTAACGATGGCGAAGGTCCTCTGGGTTCTCAAATCCGGAAACAAACTCTACTCAAAGGTTCTTGACGATTATCCATACTACGTTGAGGTTGACCTTTTCTCTGACAAGAGTCTCTGCACCTGTCCTCTTGGGGGAAACTGTGAACACGTCGCAGCGGTTAGAGACGCCTATGAGAAGGGGCTCCACTTCGATGCCGGCAACGTTGAGCCGATGAACCCCGAGGCCGTTGCTTGGGATTATCTCTCACGTGTTCCAAGACTTGCCCTAGAAGTTACCATCGCGGAGCTTTTTAGCTCCCTGAAGAGGGATGAGAGTGGAAGTGAGAGTGCCATGCTCTTTCTCCGTGCGCTTAGGCTCGTTCGTGAGACAGGTGCCAGAGAGTATCTTTACCCTCTCGGTGAAGCCCTTGAGGAGTACTCCTCCGTTTTTCATGACTATGCCCTGGTAACGGGGCTAAGGAAAGCTTACAGGGTAGTCAAAAACACCCTCGAAAAGGAACCCTTATAAGGGCCCACCGGCCGAAACAACAACTTAGAGGGAGGGAATATGAAGGCGATTTACAGGGAAGTCTGTCCCAACTGCTCGGGTAGAATCTCCGACGAGAGGCTTGTGATGAAGAACCCATGTGAGAGCTGTCTCGATAACCCTGTCACCGCTGAGAATTACTTTGAGCTCGTCAGGGCTGTGAGGGAAGCTCTGAAGGAGAGAAAGAAGCTTAAGGCATGGGAAGAAATTTACTCCCTTGAGAAGGGTCTTAGAGATGTCGAGGAGTTCTTCAGAAAAGCCACTGGATTCACCTTCTGGAGTGCCCAGAGGACGTGGGTCAAAAGGCTCTTGAAGGGGAGGAGTTTCTCTATTATAGCTCCAACTGGAATGGGTAAGAGCACTTTTGGAGCTTTCATGTCCGTTTATTACGCAAAGAAGGGCAAGAAGAGCTACATCGTTGTCCCCACCACTCCCCTCGTCGTCCAGACTGTGAAAAAGATTCAGGCGATTTTAGATAGGACTGACCTCAACGTAAGGCTCGCCTACTATCACGGTAACCTGAGGAAAAAGGAAAAGGAGGAAATGCTTGCCCTCATAGACTCTGGCGAGTATGACATCCTCGTAACCAGCGCTCAGTGGCTCGCCAGGAACTTCGATGAGAAACTTAAAGGGAGGCACTTCGACTTCATTTTCGTTGATGACGTTGATGCCTTCCTTAAAGCGAGCAAGAACATAGACCGCTCCCTTTTCCTGCTCGGCTTCACAGAGGAGATAATAGCCAAGGCATGGGAGATAATTAGGCTGAAGAAGCAGATGAGTAGGTACCTGAACGGTAGAGCCGAAGACAGGGAAGAGAGGTTGAAAGAGCTTAACCGGGGAATAGAGAAGCTCCAGCGTGAGATTGAGGAGTTCAAGCGGAAAAATAGAATCGGGATAATGATTATCGCCTCGGCCACGGGAAGCGCGAGGGGAGACAGGATAAAGCTCTACCGCGAGTTGCTCGGCTTCGAAGTTGGCTCTGGAAGGAGCGCCCTCAGAAACGTCGTGGACAGCTACCTGAGACCAAGTAAAGACGTTAAGGAGCACGTGGAAGAGCTCCTCAAGAGGCTTGGAAGGGGTGGTCTTATCTTTGTTCCTATAGACCAAGGGCTGAGCTATGCGGAGGAGCTTGTCAACCATCTCCGGGAGCGTGGATTTAAGGTCGAACTTGCGAGTTCAAAAAACAAGAAGGCCGTTGAGAAGTTTGAGAATGGAGAAGCTGATTACCTCGTCGGTGTCGCTACATATTACGGCTCTATCGCTAGGGGCCTCGACTTGCCCCATCTAATCCGCTATGCTGTCTTCACAGGTGTGCCGAAGTTCCGCTTTTCCATAGACCTTGAAAGGCCAACAATATACAGGGCACTGGGTTTACTTAGTGAGGTTATAGATTTTCTCGATGATGAAGACAGGAAAAAGGCTGAAAAGCTCTATGCAAGGCTCAGGAGGCTCATAAGGAACATACCCCAGTTTGAGCTGATGAAGATTGAGGAGGCTCTGGCGGAGGGTCTTCCAATAGAGAACGACTTCCACAGAACGGTCCTCAATGTATTCCGCGAACTCGTTGAGTTCCTGCGCGGGGTTTTGAGAAAGGAGGAAGTGCTTAAGAGGCTCGCCGATGACCCCTTCGTCAGTCTCGTGAAAGAAGGGAACAAGTGGTTCATTGAAATCCCAGATGTCAGGACTTACATTCAGGCTACCGGAAGGACGAGCAGACTCTTCGCGGGTGGGATAACAAAGGGTTTGAGCGTCCTTATAGTTGACAACGAGAAGGTCTTCAATGGTCTTGTCAGGCAGATGAGCTGGCGCTTCACAGAGTTTAAGATGGTTCCCTTTGAGGAGCTTAACCTTGATGAGGTTCTCAGGGAGATAGATGAGGACAGGGAGAAGGTTAGACTTGTGATGGAGGGCAAGATAAGCCTAAAGGTTAAAGACCTCGTCAAATCTGCCCTCATGATTGTTGAGAGTCCTAACAAGGCCAGAACTATAGCGAACTTCTTCGGCCAGCCAAGTAAAAGGCGCATCGGTGATTTGGTCGCTTATGAGGTCAGTATGGGTAACAGACAGCTGACGATTCTCGCAAGCGGCGGGCATATGTTTGACCTCGTGACGGACGAAGGCTACCACGGTGTTCTCGTAGAGAGGAAAGATGATATGCTCAAGTTCATCCCCGTTTACGATACCATAAAGCGCTGTCGTGATTGTGGTTACCAGTTCGTTGACTGGGAGAAGAAAGGCGTCTGCCCGCGCTGTGGAAGCAGGAACGTTCGCGATGCCATGGAGAACGTTATAGCCATGAGGGATATCGCCCAAGAAGTTGATGAGATACTCATAGCGACAGACCCAGATACGGAGGGTGAGAAAATAGCATGGGATATCAGAAACATACTCAGTCCATACACGCCTAACATCAAGAGGACGGAGTTCCACGAGGTCACGAGGCCTGCCATACTAAAGGCCATCGAGGAAGCTAGAGATGTCAACGAGAATCGCGTCGAGGCTCAGATTGTGAGGAGAATAGAGGACAGGTGGATTGGCTTCGAGCTGAGCGGTGAGCTCCAAAGGGTTTTTGAGAACAGGAACCTCTCCGCCGGAAGGGTTCAGACGCCGGTTCTAGGCTGGATTATTGAGAGATACAAGGAATTTAGAGAGAGTGAGGTCTACTTCCTCGGTTTGACCCTTGAGAACAGCCTTCAAATTACCGTTGAGCTCGGGAAAGATGGCAAAAATGTCGAGCCCCCCGAGTACGTCACCGTTGAAGAGGTTCACCTTGAGGAGAGGGAATTAAACCCAACTCCTCCTTACACAACTGATACCATGCTCCGCGATGCATCGACTTTCCTAAAGTTGTCGGCACCTGAGACGATGCGCTTAGCTCAAGACCTCTTCGAGATGGGTTTGATTACTTATCACAGAACTGACTCAACTCATGTCAGCAACACTGGAATAGAGATAGCGAGAGAGTATATAACTCAAGAACTCGGTGAGGAGTATTTCAAACCACGACACTGGGGCGAAGAGGGAACCCACGAGGCCATAAGGCCAACGAGGCCAATAGACACGGGAAGGTTAATGCAACTGATTAGGGATGGAATAATTCAGCTCCCGAGAGCCTTAACGAGAAACCATTATCGCCTCTACGACATGATATTCAGGCGCTTCATGACGAGCCAGATGGTTCCGGCCAAGATCCTCTACGAAAGGGCCGTTATAAACGCGGGTGTTGGAATGGTCGAGCTTGAGGGCTACGTTGAGATAATCAAAGACGGCTGGACGAGGCTGAGGAACCCGTCGCTGAGACAGTTACCTAAGCTGGAGCCGGGGATGGGGCTTAAGGTCATTGAATCTAAGAAGTGGAAGGCACCCAAGGTTTCGCTATACACTCAGGGTGACATAATAGCCCTAATGAAGGAGCGCGGCATAGGAAGGCCTTCAACTTACGCCAAAATCGTTGAGACTTTGATAAGACGTGGTTACGTTGTTGAGACGAGAGGCAGGAAAAAGCTCGTCCCCACCGAGAAGGGAATCAAGGTCTACCACTATCTCGTCAGCAAGTACCGCGACCTCGTCAGTGAGGAGCGCACAAGGGAGCTTGAAAGGATTATGGACCTCATCGAGGAAGGAAAGGAAGACTATATGGGAGTCCTGAACGACCTCTACAGGGAAATTCAGATGTACCTCTATGGGCAGGAGTAAACTGGAATTCCTGCTTCATGTTCTTTTGGTAACTATCTTACCCCCTAACTTCGAGTTTTTATGACCCTCTTGTGAAACTTTAGTTTATGGTTGTCGTCTGATTTGATAGTAATACCAAAAACCTTAAAACTCCCTACTTAGTAATGCCTTTGCGTGTCCATACAATCCAAGTTTTATCCTGCTGAGTCACTGCCTCCAATTTAGGGGTATTTGTCTACAACACTCTAGGCGTTTGGAAAAAGTTTATAATGGGTATCAACAGAAAATATAGGTAGAAAATGTGGTGGTGGTAAATATGGTTAAGGACAGAATGGTGGAACTCCTTCAGGAACACTTCGAGTTGAACCTCTACGAGGCCAGGGCGTATGTGGCTCTAGTCGGCTTTGGCGTTCTTACTCCAGCTGAGCTTGCCAGCGTTTCTGAAGTTCCTGCACCGAGGACTTACGACGTCCTCAGGAGCCTCGAAAAGAAGGGCTTCGCCATAAGCCAGCCGGGTAAGGTCAACAAGTACAGGCCAGTTCACCCAGAGAACATCCTCGAGAAGTTCATCGAGGAGTGGCAGGAGCGCGTTAAGGAAGAGCTTGAGGCCAAGAAACAGGCCAAGGAGGAGCTTCTCCAGCTCATGAAGCCCCTCATTGAGACCGAGATTCCGAAATACGGCGTTGAGCGCGTCTGGGTCGTCCGCGGAATCAGGAACGCCACGTTGAAGACTAAGGAGATGTTTGAGGACGTGAAGGAGAAGATTCTCTTAGCTGACGATGGTTACATTGCAATCAACCTTGAAAACGACCTCATTAAGGCCATTGACAACGGCGCTAAGGCCAAGATAATCGTCACTGAACCCGTCCTCAAGAGGATTGAGGGCTCAAAGATTCTCGACTACGCCAAGAAGGGCAAGCTTGAATTAAGGGTTCTCGACAAGTTCGACCTCCCGATGCTCATCTGCGACGATGAAGTCTTCTTTGCCCTTGAGGATATGGCGGCTCGTTACTTCAACTACGAGACCCAGGTCTGGATTAAGGACTTCAGGATAAGGGACCTCTTTGAGGCCAAGTTCAACGAGTACTGGGAGAAGGCTAAGAAGGTCTGATTTTCTATCTTTCTATTTTTGAAAAACAAGGAAGAACGGTCTAACGCCTTCTAACCTTTCGGGCAACAAGCACAGCTGTTACCATCAAGACTAAAAAAGCAGGTCCGCAGATGTTCTTTTTGGTGGGTGTTGAAGTTTTGGTTGCACTTGAGTATGGGGAGGTAGTGTTCTCTCTAGTGCTTGGTGACGTCCAAGTCGTGTTCGCCGGTTTAATCGGAGTAACCGTTCCCCTGCTGGCGTTCGTGGTATGAACTGTGGTGTTTTCCCGAGCGTTCGTTTGGGTTGTAGTCTCGTTCGAAATAGCGTTTTCTGGAGTAACAACTGGTTTGCAGAACGTTACGTTAACGATTTTAACATTACTCGGAAACCAGAAGCCGGTTAAGTTCTCAGTCGAGTTGATGTAGAAGAGCGTCACGTTTTTCACTTGGCCGTCCTTTTCGAGGAGGAAGTAAACCGGGAGCTTTGAGTGGGGAGGTATTGCCAGGAACGGTGGAACGCTCGTGGGTTTCGAAACGCTTGAATTCACACCAACGAAGAAGTAGGCTTTAAAAGACCCATAGTCAGGAGAAGGCAAAAACTCCCTCGGAACCACAATTTCCCAACCGTTTAGTGTGTTGGTGAAAGTGCTGTTTCTTATGAGTTGGGACCAGTTGACCGTGACTTCGTTAATGCAGAACCTCGTGAGGTTTAACCTGTAAACGTAGTGGAGTATCCCGCAGGCGGTTACGTTCAGGTACCAAGTGCCGTTAACGTACGCTGGGATTGGCGTTGTTGGGGGACACCATGTAAAGTTCAAGAGAAAAAGCCGAGAACCATTATAATAAAGAAGATATTCGTAACCGCCATAAACTGACATCCAGCAGTTTCCTGCCATGTCGCAGGTGGTTCCCGTGTTGTCGATTTCGGCATTGATTAATGCCGCTGTCCCGTTGGAGTAAACCTTGTAACTGACAACGTAGAGGTAACCGTTGAGCTTCACAGAGTAAACTGCCGATGCCATTGGGGCAAAG
>NZ_WAKV01000009.1 GCF_015523185.1 Thermococcus sp. | reverse complement strand
GCTACTCCTCACCCGGATAGCAGAGGTACCTATAAGGGCAGAACTTACAGGCGTAACTTTTCCAGCCCTCAGGAGGTTTTCCATTCTCATAGGCCTTTTTAACGGAGTAGAAGTGCTTTAGTGTCTCTCTGAAGAGCTTGCCGTCGTAGGGAACCTCAAAAGCTCTGAAGTTCGGGCCTTTAATAACAGGGAAGTTGGACATGTCAAGCTTCCCTATTATTTTCGTCGGCTCGTTGTGGAGTTTGATATAGTAGAGATATCCGTACTCGGCCTCGGCCCATCTCAAATAGACGTTGAGCTGGGCAATGTGATAATCGTAGGGAACCTTTGGCAGGCTTGTTTTGCCCTTAATCTCTATTGGAAAATCCCGAAAGGCATCAATCCTGCCGTGGATTTCAAAGCCGAGCTTCCTTGAGCGCAGAACCAAGTGTTTCTCAAGCTCGAAGCCGAAGCGTTTCCTGAGAATATCCCCGAGGACCTCGTGGGTTTTAACCCCCTGGTTGAGCCTTACCTTCACGTTCTCGGGCCACCTTTGAGGGTAACCTTTAAGCCTGAAGTATATTCTCCTCGGGCAGGTTAGGGCCTCACTGGCGTAGAACTCGATGAATCCGTCATTGTCCTCACTGCCCATGGTCTTTCCCTCCAGAGGGGCGGTTCACAGGTAGAACCTCCCCGCCCCTTGCGTCAGCTAATACCGACGTCATCACAGTTCAGACTGGGCAAGGGTCGTCATCCGCGGAGGAAACTAAAAGAGGGAAGAATTTAAAGCTTCCGTTTGGCTAGAGAACCATGCGTCTCTTCCTCTTAATCGAGTAGCTCAGCCCGTAGGCCGGCCAGATGCTCGGGGGCTGTTCGTAGTGGTGCAGGTTCCTCAGAATCTTCTCGGCTGACTTTTTATCTTTACCTTTGACTCTTAGGATGCCTTTGTCTAGTTCAACAACGCCATCGGCGAGGCGTAGGGTCAACTTCGACCCGTTCACCTCGGGTCTTGCCCTCATCAAAAGCCTGCGATAGTTCTCATAAGCTTCCTCACTGAGCCTCTGCTCAAGAAGTGCCTCCTCCTTTCTACCAAAGAGCCTTGAAAACAGCCCACTATTCGGGGGCTCCTCCTCCATCTTCGTCATCAACCTCCGATGGTTCTCATCTTAAATCCTTCCTTTAAGTTTTTAAGGCTTTCCTATCGCTTTTTGACGAAGGGACAAAAATGAGGGCCAAGAGAACGCAGGTCATAAAACCTCGCATCAGGGAGATACTCTTGAGGGAGCTTCCGCCCGAGCTAGTCAGCTTACTCCCCAAACACTGGGTTCAAATAGGAGACGTTTTGATTCTGCCTCTGAGGAAGGAGCTCGAACCCTACAAGCGCAGAATAGCAGAGGTTTACGCGGAGGTTCTCGGGGTAAAGACTGTCCTCAGAAAGGGGCACATCCACGGCGAGACGAGAAGGCCGGACTACGAGGTTCTCTACGGCGATGACACGGTAACGGTTCACGTTGAAAACGGCGTGAAGTACAAGCTGGACGTTGCCAAAATCATGTTCTCTCCGGCGAACGTTAAGGAGCGCGTGAGAATGGCCGAAGTTGCCAAACAGGGTGAGCTCGTCGTTGACATGTTCGCGGGAATCGGGCATTTGAGCCTCCCGATGGCCGTCCATAGAAAGGCCAGGGTTATAGCCATCGAGAAGGACCCCTACACCTTCCGCTTCCTCGTGGAGAGCATCTGGCTCAACAACGTCCAGGACTTGGTCACGCCCTACAACATTGACAACAGGGACTTCCCGGCGGAGAACATCGCCGACAGAATCCTGATGGGTTACGTCGTCAGAACGGCCGAGTTCATACCCAAGGCCCTGAGTATAGCGAAGGACGAGGCGGTAATACACTACCACAACACGGTTCCCGAGAGGCTGATGCCTGAGGAACCCTTCGCGACCTTCAGGAAAGTTGCTAGAGAGCACGGCTACGAGGCGGAGAAGCTGAAGGAGCTGGTAATCAAGCGCTACGCTCCCGGCGTCTGGCATGTCGTCGTGGACGTGAGGGTCTATAAGCGGTAGTACCTGCCATCGCTGGAGTTGTATCACTTACTCTTCTCGTTCTTTCTCCCCTGAGCCCCATAGCGGCTCCCAATCATCGCAGACGAAGTTCATGTGGACGGTCTTCATATGTTTCCTGCACATCCCGTAGGTGAGGAAGTAGGAATCAATCGGACCGAACCAGCGGCAGTTCTTGCAGGCTTTGAGTTTTTCATCCATCGAGCTCACCGGAGAAATAAGATGGGAAGGAAATAAAACCCTCAGATTCCTGCCCCAATATCGTC
>NZ_WAKV01000008.1 GCF_015523185.1 Thermococcus sp. | reverse complement strand
GTCTGAGCCTCTCCCATGGGTCCTCCTTGAGATAGCGTATGCACACGTCGAAAGTAGCTCCTCCCCAGACCTCCATAGAGTAGAAGCCTATTTTGTCCATGGTTTCGGCTATCTTTAGCATGTCCTCCGTCTGGAGGCGCGTTGCGATGAGCGACTGGTGAGCGTCACGAAATGTCGTGTCTATAATCTCAACCTTCGCCAACTCCATCACCTCCGATGTCCAGAAAAGTGCATACCCTTAAAAGCCTTACGACGAGAAAAGAAAGGGAGTTAGTCAGTTGACGAAATCAGAGCAGGCCCTCTGCCTTCGCCGCCTCCTCCGGGTCCTCGTTCCTGTGGACGACTCTGAGGAGGGCCTTTATGAAGGGCTCCGGGTTCTCGCGCTGGAATATGTTCCTTCCGACAACGGCCCCAGCGCCCCCAGCTTCAATGACCTCCCACACGAGCTTAAGGAAGTCAACCGGGTTGTCGGTCTTCGCTCCGCCGCTGAGCAGAACGGGAACTCCCGCTGCTGCATCAACGACCTTCGCAAAGGTCTCCTTCGAGCCGGTCCAGTAGGTCTTTATCATGTCAGCACCGCTCTCGGCCGCGGCCCTCGCGCCGTACATGACGACGCGGTAGTCCTCCTTTTTACCATAGCGCTCGTTGATGTACGGGCCGCGCGGGTAGGCAAACTGAACCACGGGGAAACCCAAATCATGGGCGTAGCTCGCTATCTCCGCAAACTGGCGCATCATAACGTCCTCAGCTGGACTGCCCCAGTAAACGGTCGCCGCTATGGCATCGGCGCCGAGTTTTATTGAATCTTCGACGAAGGCCAGCCGGCTCTGGAGGAGCTGTTCCTCCTTCGGGCGGAGGTTGGTTTTGCTCGTGAGCTTTATCATCAGGCCGACGTTCGGCTTAACTTCGTCACCGGCAATCCTCGCGATTCCGGGGAGCATCATGACACCATCTATCCCTGCCCTGACGACCTTCCTGATGATAACTTTGGGATTCACGTGCTCCCAGACAAGTTCAAAATCCGTTGGGCCATGTTCAAAGCCGTGGTCCATCGCGAAAATCAGCGCTCTTCCATCCCTGCGGAAGAACCTCTTAAGCCTTCTCCTTATACCGACGCTCTGGTAGGTATCCATCTACATCACCGAGAGTGATATATGATTTTATGGATTTAAGGTTTTCCCCGCAGGTTACTACCCCTAAGAGTTTTCCGCAATTGTTTAAACGCCTTTCGTCAAACAATGAAGTGGTGTTCAAATATGCATTGGAAGGTAATCCGGCTTACTGAAGTTAACTCCACCAACGATTACGCAAGGAAGATAGCGGAAGAAGTGCCCGAGGGAACAGTTGTGGTGGCAAAAAGGCAGACCTCCGGCAGGGGGAGGAAGGGCAGGAACTGGGCCTCCCCAGAAGGGGGTCTGTGGATGACGGCAATACTGAAGCCCATGGCCAGTCCCGAGCACGTTCCGAAGCTGGTCTTCGTTGGTGCCCTGGCCGTTGTTGACACGCTCGCCAAGTATGGAATACCCTCTGAACTCAAGTGGCCCAACGACGTCCTTGTTGGTGGGAAGAAGATAGCCGGAATTCTCAGTGAATGCAAGCTCCATCACTTTGCACTCCTCGGAATAGGACTGAACGTTAACAATGACATCCCGGAGGAACTTAAGGAGACCGCGGTTTCAATGAAAGACCTTCTTGGTCGAAAAGTAAACCTTGATGAGATTCTTCAAAGGGTCTTGCGGGCTTTGTCATACTGGTATAGTCTCTTTAGGAGTGGAAGACACTATGAGATTTTGGACGCTGTAAGGAGACGGAGTGCCGTGATTGGTCGGAGGGTAAGGATACTTGAAAACGGAGATGTCATGCTTGAGGGCGTGGCACTCGACATTGACGAGTCTGGGGCACTTCTCGTCGAGACGGAAGAGGGTGTCCAAAGGGTTATTTACGGTGACGTCTCGTTACGTTTCTCCTGAACTATTTTTCATTTTGAACATCTGTCAGATTTGATGCGGAAAGATTAAAATATTGGCTTATTCATAGTAATTTTGATGTCTTAGGTTGTTTTATCTGTTAAAATAGCAGGGGGTGCGGGTATGGGACTGCTGAGAAAGTACCTTGACTATCCAGTTCTGTGGAAGATATTATACGGTTTGATTTTAGGTGCAATCTTTGGTTTAATAGCAGGACACTTCGGCTGGACGGGTTTCGTAGAAACCTACATCAAGCCCTTTGGAGACCTCTTCGTCAGACTGCTGAAGATGCTCGTGATGCCGATTGTTCTAGCATCTCTCGTCGTCGGTGCGGCAAGCATAAGCCCTGCTCGCCTCGGTCGTGTCGGTGTTAAGATAATAGTCTACTACCTTGTCACCTCGGCAATGGCCGTTTTCTTCGGCCTCATAGTCGGCAGGCTTTTCAACGTTGGTTCAGGCGTCCACCTCGGCTCTGGAACGGGTAAGGCAATCGAAGCCAAGAGCCCCTCGCTGGTTCAAACGCTCCTCAACATTGTGCCGACTAACCCATTCGCATCGCTGACAAACGGGGCGGTTCTGCAGGTTATATTCTTCGCCATAATCCTGGGTATTGCAATCACCTACCTCATGAACAGGGAAGAAGAGAGGGTCAGGAAGTCGGCCGAGACACTGCTCAGAGTCTTCGACGGTCTCGCCGAGGCGATGTACCTCATCGTCGGTGGTGTTATGCAGTACGCTCCCATAGGCGTGTTTGCGCTTATAGCCTACGTCATGGCCAAGGAAGGCCTTAAAGTTGTTGGGCCCCTAGCGAAAGTCGTCGGCGCAGTTTACCTCGGCCTCTTCCTGCAGGTTGTCATAACTTACTTTATACTCCTGAAAATCTTTGGCATCGACCCCATCAAGTTCATCAGAAAGGCAAAGGATGCCATGCTTACCGCCTTCGTCACGAGGAGCTCAAGCGGAACCCTGCCCGTTACGATGCGCGTGGCTGAGGAAATGGGCGTTGATAAGGGTATATACTCCTTCACCCTGCCACTCGGCGCGACGATAAATATGGACGGGACGGCGCTCTATCAGGGTGTTACAGTCCTCTTCGTTGCAAACGCAATAGGCCACCCACTCACCCTGAGCCAGCAACTTGTGGTGGTTCTCACAGCCGTTCTCGCTTCAATCGGAACGGCTGGCGTTCCCGGTGCTGGAGCCATAATGCTCGCAATGGTTCTACAAAGCGTTGGCCTCGACCTAACCCCCGGAAGCCCCGTGGCTTTAGCTTACGCTATGATACTTGGCATTGACGCGATACTCGACATGGGCAGGACCATGGTCAACGTTACCGGCGACCTTACAGGAACTACGATTGTTGCAAAGACTGAGGGTGAGCTCGACCTCTCCAAGTGGGCCGACTGATTTTTCTTCCCTCTCTTTTGGGCAAACTTAATATACCCTCCCCCGTTTTTAATGGCAGGACAGCTGGAGGTAAAGTTATGAGGAAGTTTGGGTTTTTAATCGTCGCTCTTCTTCTCCTAGGAGTTGTTGCAGGCAGTGTGTCTGCTTCCAACGACTACAAGGAGGTCCAGAAGAACGAGTACTGGGTTTCTTGGGACGGGAGTGCTAGGGTAACGCTCAAGACGATATTCTACAGTCCGGAAGAGATGCTAAACCAGACCAAGCAGAGCATACTTAAGATGGGGCTTGAAAACGCCACCAAACTGTTCATCACCCAGGAGAGCCAGGTTCTCTCTCAGCTCGGTCTTAGCCTGGAGAACGCCACCGCTGAAATTCTTGGCTATAACACCACGGGACCCCTTGTGACCGTTATAAACGGAACAATACCCAACTTTGCGCGCTACTACTCATACGATAATTCATGGGAGATTTCCCTCGATGCCCTCCGCATAGTGGACCTCTCAAGGATTGACCCTACTGCCGTAAACGGCTCGATGTACCTTGAGAACTACTTCACAGTGCACCTCCCAGAGGGGGCCAAGGTAGAAAACGTGACCAAGGGCTTTAGGGTTGAGTCCAACGGTAGTTACATCCAGCTTGACGTCAATGCCACCGGCGACACAATCATGGTCCATTCAATTATTTACCTCAAGAAGGGTATTACAAAGGATGACCTCAGCGTTCTCTACTCCAAGCTTGAGCCAGTTATGATAACCTATACTGGAAAGAGGGGTGTGGAGAACTACACAACGTGGGAGATGAAGATATACAACAACATAACCGTCCAGGGGGACAAGACGATTCTCGATACGACGGAGGAATACATCAAGCCGGAGGAGTACATTAACTACATAAAGGTTCAGTTTGCCTATCAGGGACTCCAGCAGGCTGAACAGAGCCTCTATCAGAAATACGCACAGACCTTTGAGAGCAAGGGCATAAAGGTTCTCTCGGGCAACGTCTCGATTCTCAACGTCAACTCCACCGGGCCTTTAGTGGTTAAGTACCACTGGGTTCTTCAGGGTTTCGTGAGCAAGGTGAACGATACCTATGTCTACAACTACGACCCGCGGCTTGAGCTTGGAAACATGGACTTCCCCTACAGGCTCAACGCGGCGATAAACGAGACAAAAGTCACGAGAATCACCCTTCCGGAGGGATACAAGTTCGTTGAAGTTCCAAAAAGTATAGACGTCAAGACAAAGGCGGGCAACGTCGTCATGAAGGTTACGAAGGTCAATGACAGGGAGGTTCTCATCGAGAGCAACGTCTATCTCCGCTACGGCATACCGGCAGAGGCGTACAAGGAGCTGATGGCCAAGGTTCCAGACAACGTTGAGTTCAAGTACGTCGTCAAGGCTGAAGAAGGCAATGGAATCTGCGGTCCGGCCCTTCTGGTTGGGCTCGCACTACTGCCCCTCCTCCTGTTGAGGAGGCGCTGACCTCTTTTCTTCCCTTTACGAAAAAGCTTAAAAACGCATCCCCAAAGCATCAACAGGCATTGTAAGGGGGTGTGACCATGTCAAGGTACAAGCCACTCGCCAAAAAGCTCAGGCTCGCGAAGGCTAACAAGCAGAACAGGCGCGTTCCGGTATGGGTTATAGTCAAGACGAACAGGAAGGTTCTCACTCACCCGAAGAGGAGGCACTGGAGGAGGACCAAGCTCAAGGAGTGAGGTGGTGTAAATGCCGATTAAGCCCGGTGAGGAGGTCATATTCGTCGTTCCCATCAGGAAGATAAAGAAGCGCGTCCCACGCTGGAAGAGAGCACCGAGAGCGGCCCGCTTCGTCCGTGAGTGGATAGCGAGGCACGCCAAGGCTGAAGAGGTCAAGCTCGACCCTGCCGTCAACGAAAAGCTCTGGGAGCGTGGGGCAGAAAAGCCACCCAACAAGCTCCGCGTTAAAGTCGTTGTGGAGGAAGTTGACGGCAAGAGGGTCGCGAAGGTTTCCCTCGCCTGATTTTAACCACTTTTTAGAGGTGACGAGATGCACATCGAGAGGCTCGATTTTGAGAACTCCCCCTACCTTGGAGTTTACGGTTTCGCCACCGACAGGGTAGCCATCGTTAGGGAGGGCCTCGGCGAGAAGAAGCTGGATGTCCTCAGGGAGGTTTTGAAGGTTCCGCTCATCGAGACGAGCATCATGAAGTCGCGCATAGTGGGTATCTTCGTGGCGGGTAACTCCAACGCGCTAATCGTTCCATGGTACATCTGGGATGCCGAG
The DNA here is from genome assembly GCF_015523185.1 of Thermococcus sp. Lineage (NCBI taxonomy): Archaea > Methanobacteriati > Methanobacteriota > Thermococci > Thermococcales > Thermococcaceae > Thermococcus > Thermococcus sp. Next base: position 1,546 of record NZ_WAKV01000008.1, on the reverse strand, counting down.
CTCGACACCATAAACGCCCAGCTCAGGGAGTCTGGAATAGACATGGAAGTGGTTCCCTTCCAGAGCAGGCTCACCGCTTTTGGGAACCTCATTCTGGCCAACGACAATGGCGCATTGGTCAGTAAGGAGTTCACAAGGGAGGAGGCAAGGAAAATAGAGGACATCCTCGGCGTTCCCGTCGAGAGGGGAGTCATAGCCGATTACACCGCCGTTGGGAGTGTCGGTGTTGTTACGAACAGGGGTGGCCTTGTCCATCCCGAGGCAACCGACGAGGAACTTGAGTGGCTTAGCGACCTCTTCAAGGTTGACGTTTACGTTGGAACCGCCAACATGGGCGTTCCCTTCGTCGGCTCGTGCATGATAGCCAACTCCAACGGTGTCGTCGTTGGACATCTCACGACCGGTCCTGAGATTGTGAAGATTGAAGAGGCCTTGGGCTTCCTCGGATAAAGCTTAAAAGGGCCTTTTCAAAGCTCAGCCGGAGGGAGGGATGAAAATGGAGGTCAAGGTTTACCGCGTAAAGGGAATCTTCCAGAGGGGTAAGCTCAAGCAACCCTTCACCAAGGAGTACAGGGCTCTGAAGCCCGAGCACGTGGAGGAGCTCGTTTACTCCGAGATTGGGAGCAAGCACCGCGTTCCAAGGACCAAGATATGGATTGAGAGCATCGAGGAGATAAGCCCGGAAGAGGCTGAGAATCCCGTGGTTAGAAGGCTCAGCCTTGAGCTCTGATTTCTTTTCTCCACCCCAAAACCCTTGACTGGTAGTGCCTCTTTGGAAATATCTCCAGCGGGTCTATTCCCTTCTCCCTGAGGAGGTGCCGTAGCTCGACCTCGTAGTCCGCTTTTTCGAGCTCTTCGCTCTCCTTTATCTCGACGACGAAGAGCTTTTCGGTCAGCTCGCGTATCGTCTTGTAGCCGAGGCCGAGGAGGGGCCTTATGTAGGCAACGCCAAAGCGGTCCTCTAGCGAGCGGGCCTTGGGCAAATCCAGGTAGGGAACCCTGTCGTCTCTCCGCGTCCCATCGCTTACCCTCTCAACTTCGGGCATTGAGGCGAGTGTCTCCAAAGCCCTCTCGTGGATGAACTGTATGGCGTTGTTGGGATGACCGTCTCTTATCGCCATCTCGCTCGCCCTTTCAAGGATTTCTTCGGGAAGGTAGACTACCCTGTGCCTGAAGCCCAGCCTCTCGGCCGTTTCCCTCGCGTACTTCCAGTTATCGAGAATTCCAAAGCTCACCGTTACGAGTTCCACGTCGTAGCCGAGCTTAGCTAAAATCCACGCGCCTAAACTGGAGTCCTTTCCGCCGGAGTAGAGGTGATAAACCTTCATGGTGACCCCCTAGTATGCTCTATCAGATGTTTATTAAAGTGATCCAAAGGGTTATTAAGAGAAGCCAGTAATACTTTTCTGGTGGAGATAATGCCAATTGTCACGAAGAAATACCAAGTCACCATACCCAAGGACGTTAGGGAGGCGCTTGGAATCAAGGCAGGGGACGAGGTTGTCTTTGTTAGGGAAGGAAACCGTTACGTTTTGATGAAACTTAC
>NZ_WAKV01000007.1 GCF_015523185.1 Thermococcus sp. | reverse complement strand
CCGGCGACGTTTCTCGTCTTCCTGTAAACGACTGGGTACAGGAGAACGAACAAGATGATATCGCCGAGTGGGGGCATCTTCCCCGCGTTGAAGTAGTAGCTGTCGTAAACGAAGAGAAAGAGCGGCGGAACAATCAGCCAGAGCCTTCCGCACGGAGCTAAAACCTCGATTGGGAAGGCAACGAAAACGGAGAAGGTGTAGAAGGCGAAGAGCAGGTAGGCTAGAAATATCAAGGCAACGGATGTTTGAACTTGAAAGCCGTGAAAGCTTCCCGCTTGAAGCTGAAGGAGCGGACTCGGCAGTGAGAGGGCCGAGGCAACTAAGAAACTCCTCCGTATTCCGTCCCCTCTGAAGCCGAAGTCAACCCTTGTTCCCAGGGATTTTGATATGAGAAGGACGAATCCGATGGTCAGGATGAGGAGAACGCCTGCCCGGATGAAGAACTCAACCGTGTAGCTATCAACGAAAAGCGCCTTGAGGCCGTAGAGGGTGAAATAGCCGAGGAGGAAAATTGAGAGAACCAGAAGAATTCTACCGGGACAGGACTCAGCCCTTGGCAGGAACCTGCCCCTCGTCTCCATAAGCTCCGCGTACTCCTCGCCCCAGTATTCTAAAAGCTCCCTCTCTTCAATCTCGGCGAGCCTCTCCCAGAGGGGAACCATGAGGAGCGAGGCAATCATCCCGGGAACGCTGGTGAAGAAGAGGGCAATTCCGAAGCCGAGGAACATGAAAGCCGAATAAAATGGATGCCTCACAAAGCGGTAGGGGCCGTCCTTGAGAAGCTTCCCAAAGTCCTCAAGTCTGTCGTGCTTTTTGGGAAAGAGTGAGTGGACGTAAACGGCCATCCCGCCGGAGACAAGTATGATTGCCAAACCTGTAAAGCGCATAAGCTCTCCGGCTGTGCCCGTTATGGCAGGATAATGGACTAACGCGGAGATAACCGGAATCGTCGAGAAAATCAGAAAGACGAGCCTCCTGAAGCGCCAGGAGTCCTCCATAGGGAAAAGTCCTCTTTTGGAATATTTAAGGCTTCCCTACCAAAGCCTTTTAAAATGGGTTGAAAAGCGCCAATCATGAGGCTTTTACTGACGACTTCAAAGGGTATTGAGGACTTAGCAAAAGCGGAAGTTGAGGCCCTGTTAGCGGAACTTGGAGTTCCTTTTCGAGTGGAGGAAAGGCCCCTCAGCGTTGAGGGGAGGGTTCTGGCAGAGGTAGGTGAGGCCTTCTACACCGATGAAAAGGGGCGGAAGAGGGAGCTGAGCGTTCCAACCTATCTGAAAGAGCGTTCAAGGCTCCTCCACAGAGTCATAGTTGAGATAGCGAGTGAACGCTTTGAGGGGATAGGCGAAGAAGAACCCGATGTGGCCCTGAGAAGAATCGAGGATTTCGTTTCAGAGCTCCCAACGGAGCGATTCGTGAAAGTAAGCGAGAGCTTTGCGGTCAGGTCTTTCAGAAAGGGCAAGCACAAAATAACGAGCGTTGATGTAGCCAAAACCGTTGGAAAGGCGATATTTGAGCGTTTAGAGCGGTTTGGGAAGCCAAAGGTAAACCTTGACCACCCGGCCGTGGTTTTTAGGGCAGAGCTAATCGGAGAGGTATTTCTCCTTGGGATAGATACCACCGGAGATTCCTCACTTCACAAGAGGCCGTGGCGCGTCTATGACCATCCGGCACACCTGAAGGCGAGCATAGCGAACGCGCTGATAGAGCTGGCCAATCCTGATGGAGGTCCCTTCATTGACCCGTTCTGCGGTTCCGGAACGATTCCAATAGAGCTTGCCCTTAGGGGCTACCCCGGAAGGATAATTTGCCTTGAGAAGTACAGGAAGCATTTGATGGGAGCCGAGATGAACGCCCTGAGCGCCGGAGTTTATAACAAGATAGAGTTCCTTCTAGGAGACGCCACAAGGCTTAGCGAATACGTTGATAAAGTGGACTTCGCGGTGAGTAATTTGCCTTACGGCCTCAAAATCGGGAGGAAAAGTATGATACCGAAGCTCTACATGGACTTCTTTTCCGAACTCGCGAAGGTTCTCGAAAAGCGCGGCGTCTTTATAACGACGGAGAAGAGGGCGATAGAGAAAGCTATGGAAGAGAACGGCTTCGAAATCGTCCATCATCGCTTAATCGGTCATGGCGGGCTGATGGTTCACACCTACGTGATAAAATGACACAAAAACTTTTTTAAGTTGTATTTCATGTATTTTTCTGATGATAGCATGAGGAAGCTCACAATGGTCGTTTTAATCCTCGAGTTGGTGGCTGTTATCGGCTTGAGCGTGAACTACTTCGTTTCTCACTACGGGAGCATAACCTACCAGTGGAAGACCAACCTTCGGAATTACAAAGAGTACCGGCTCATCGGAGACTCGACTCTAAACGGCTACGTGAAGGCCAACGGCGAGATAAGCGTGTATATCCTAACCAGAGGGGACTTTGAGAGACTGAAAAGGGGCAAGCCTGTTAAAGGCTACAGAACCTGGGAACATGTAAAGGCGGTCGAGTTTAATAACGTTAAAATCCCGGAGAGAGATTACCTCCTTGTCGTCAAAAACGAAGAAAAGGGCATGCAGTGGATTTCGGTCAAGCTCGTGGATAAGAGAGAAAACTAGCAAAGTATTGAGCCCTCGCTCAGAACGTCGAACTCGACCCTTCCTATGCCTTCTATCCACGCCTCAACTTTATCGCCGTGCCTGAGCGGACCTATTCCTGCCGGCGTTCCCGTGGCGATAATGTCCCCAGGTTCGAGCGTCATTATCGAGCTTATATATTCAATCAGCTCGGGAACCTTGAATATCATTTCGCTCGTTCTTCCGAGCTGTCTGAGCTGGCCGTTTACCTTCAGGCCAATCTCAAGGTCATCTATTCTGAGCTCCCTCCTATCAACGATTCTTGGCCCAACGGGTGCGAAGGTGTCGAAGCCCTTCGCTATCGCCCATGGGAGCCCCTTTTCCCTGGCCTCGGCCTGCAAATCCCTCGCTGTGATGTCGAGGAGTATGGTATAGCCGAGAACGTAATCCATAGCCTTTTCAGCCGGAACGCGCTTTGCGCGCTTCCCTATTATGACTGCCAGCTCGACCTCATGGTCCACTCGTTTGCTCATCCTCGGGAGGATTATGGGCTCTCCAGGACCAATTAAGGCCGAAGGGGGTTTCAGGAAGAAAACCGGTCTCTCAGGAACGTTACTTCCCATTTCCCTCGCGTGCTTGGCGTAGTTTTTAGCGAGGGCCACTATCTTGCTCGGGCGGAGCTCGTAATAGGTGTCGCGAAACGGTAGCCTGACCATGGAACCACCGTTCCTGGATTGGTAAGAACGGAATTAAACCTTCCCCTACGATGGGCAAAGGTAATAAGGAAGGACGCTAAGGAACAAAAGGTGGTTGTGTTGCAGAAGGTTCTTGTTAAGGAGAGAGGAACTATCGCAGTCCTTGCGGTTGTAATATTCGCCATATTCCTCATCTGGGTCGCCATCGGAATGCCGAGCTTCGTTCCAACGTGGTTCGCTCTTCTCTTTCTGGCCATGCCCGTTCTGTTCATCCTAATTGCCCTTGCAAAGGGAACGGGCATCTTCACTGACAACAAGAAGGTCTCGGCGCTCTTCGAGGGCTCTGAAGTCTCTGGGAGCGTAATCACGTTTCCTGAAGAGCTCGAATACGAGACCGGTAGGGTTCTACTTGAGGGCTACTGGGTAAGCACGGGGCGGAGCAGGAGCTACCGCGTGAAGAGGAAGTTTGAGGCAAGAGAACTGGGAAAAGGACTCTCCCTGGAGTTCTTTAACGAGAAGTTCAGGGTTCTTGTCCTAAAGGATGGAACAGGGACAGTAGAGGCCCCAGCTGTTAGAATCCTTGGCGAACCCTACAGGGACGTTCTGCTGATTTTTCTAACGGACGAAGGCGAAATTAAAGGAGAATCCACAATAAACCTGAGCAGAGGGGGAGACATAGCGAGGGTCACCTTCAGGGGGGAGGGAAAACAAATAGCCGGCACAGTTCAGTCCGGGCTCTCAAAGGCGAGAAAGGTGAGGATTAAAGTCGGCTCCGAAAAGGTCTGGAAGAAGATAGCGGAAGGGCAGAACTTCAACTTCGCGTTTTCGCCCCTCCCTGAGGAGAAGACTGTTATCTTTGCCAGCTATAGGACGGTAAGCCCGCTCTCGCTCATCAGGGGACTTTGGAAGGATTCAGTTGTTCTCGGCCACGGAACCTTTGGGCTAAAGGCGGTTTTAGACGTTCCGCTCGCGAGGGACGTCGTTGAAACGGCCAATTTTACCGTCGAGCTGGGAAATGGAGGGGAGGAAAAAGAGTCCGAGGAGGGCTGGGGCCTCTGGGATTAGCGGAGAGGTTCAGGAATGGCTTTATCCCACTGCTCCCTAGCTAGCTCACCGGTGTACTTGAACTTCTCGACCTTCTTTTCGGCCTCTTTGCGCTTCTTCTGGTGCCCCTTCAGGAACTCCTGAACCTTCTTGATGAGGTAGCGCTTGCATTCGCCACAGGTCAGCTCGCCGGCCTTACAGGCTCTATAGCGCTCCATGAGCTTCTTATCGTCGGGTTCAAAGAAAATCTCCAGCCACTTAAAGACGACGCACTTCTCCGGGTTTCCGCCCTTCTCGCGTTGCTCCTTAAGCGTTGGCTGGCCACCGGTTAAGGCGAACTTCCATATCTTTTTGCCCGCTTCTTCAGGGTCGTCGGTGAGGTAAACTGCAGTTTCCGGCTTGCTCGCGCTCATCTTCCCCTCAAGGCCCGTAAGGGGAGGAACGAACTTGCTGTGCAGAGCCGCCGTCTTGTAATAGCCTAAACTTTCCGCGAAGTCCCTCTGAAGTCTCCAATAGGGGTCTTGGTCTATGGCCGCTGGAATCAGACAACGCCTCTTCTCGAAGAAGGTTGGAGCGGCCTGTATAGCTGGGTAAAAAATCATGCCAATCTTGCTCTGCTCGTTGAAGCCGAAAACGGCCCTGGCCATCGAGAAGTTTATCTTCTTCGCTATGGGAAGGGCCATCTCGTATATCTTCGTAAACTCGCTGTCCTGGAAGATAAAGGTCTTATCCGGGTCGAAGCCAACCGCTATGATGTCGAGGATGTTTTCGTAGGCCCAGCGCTTGGTTTCCTCGAGGGTGAGGTCCTTGAAGAGGAACTTCTCATCGTCGGTTATCTGGATGTAGAGGTTAACATTAAACTTCTCCTGGAGCCATTTGGTCGCGTAAAAGGGAATGATGTGGCCTATGTGCATCGGTCCGCTCGGTCCCCGGCCGGTATAGAGAAAGAAGCCTCTCCCGTTCTCGTAATCCTCAAGGATTTTGTCGTAGTCCCTGTGAGAGAAGAAGAAGCGCCTCCTAAAGTAGATTGGGAGCTCACTACCTGTTAGCTTCGCGGTTTTTTCCAGTAGTTCGTCCGTCAAAGGGCTCGTTCCAAACTGCTCTATGAGCTTGTCGTAGTCCACCATGCCCTCAACGTCCCAAGGGGTAACTTTAAACTCCAATTCCAACACCTCCGTTTCCAGTGGAAATGAAACTCCGAACTAAGGCGGAGCAGAAGAGAGGTTCACCAGGGCCAAAAACGACCACCGCGCATGGGGAGTAAAAGGACGGGAAGGAATTTAAAGTTTTTGGAAGAGCCGATAACATGAACCGAGAAACCGAGGGAACGTTGCTGGCGTTCCTAGTTCTTACACTCCTCGGACTGGAACCCGTCATTATAAAATCCAATCCGGTCAATCCCCTGGCCTTTGCCTCGCTTTCGGCCATCTTTGCCTCTCTAATCCTCTGGCCCCTCCTGCTGATTTGTGGGCTTGTGGAAGAAATCCGGAAAAGCCCGGGGGAGCTGAAGAAGGCTTTCCTCACCGGCCTCTTCGCTACTGCTATAGCTTATTCACTCTTTTCCTACGGAACCCGGATGAGCACGGCGATAAACTCCGCAATACTAACGCGTTTCGAGGTCTTCTACTCCTTCCTGCTCTCTTGGCTCCTTCTGAAGGAGAGGATTACCGGAAGGACCGTTATCTCAGCTGTGGCCCTAATCGGGGGCGTTTTTCTCGTCGTTGCACAGGGAAAAAGGCTGGAACTCCTGAAGGGAGATGTCTTGCTTCTTCTGACACCTCTCTTTTGGCAACTTGGACATTCCATAGCGAAAAGAACCGCCTATTCACCACTGACGATAGCGACGCTGAGGAACACCTTTGGGGGGCTTGTCCTTCTCGTTCCTGCCCTTTTGGCTGGCTTCGCATTCACAAAACTGGCCCTCGCGGAAGGGGTTGTAATAGCCCTGACCCAGAGCCTCTGGTATTCGGCGATAGCGAGAATCAACCTCTCCAAGGCCACCGCCATACTGACTCCCGCTCCGGCTTTAACCGTTCTCATCTCCACCCTGTTCCTCGGCGAGGGCTTTACTCCCTACCATCTGGCCGGCCTAACCTTAATAACCGCTGGAACAATCATTTTGAGCGGTGAAAAGAGCGGGGTGAGGGAATGAAGGTGGTAATCCTCGGCTCCGGTTCATACAGCGGGACGCCGAAACCCCTCTGCAACTGCGAGAACTGCTCAAGGGCCAGGATTAACCCGACCTTGAGGAGGACGAGGTTCTCGCTGTATTTTGAAAAGACGCTGGTTGACCCGAGTCCAGACCTGCACTACCACCTAGAGCGCTTAAACAGGAAAATTGAGAGGGTCCTCATAACCCACGGCCACTTTGACCACGTCTTTGGATTGCCTGAGCTTCAGGTTTTCAGGGAGGTTGAGTTCCACTCAAACGGTGAGACCCTCGAAGTTGCAAAAAGCCTCTCAAGGCTGGCCTTTGGGAGCGAAAGCCCGGAGGGATATGAATGGAACTACAACGAACTGAAATTCTGGGAAGAGGCCAAGGTAGGAAAGATGAGACTCGTTCACTTTCCGGTTGTTCACACCGTAAAGGCCGGGGGCTTCGTCATCTGGGTTGGGGGAAAGAAGATAGCGATAACGGGAGATACAGGACCCGAAATCCTGAGAGATGAAAAGGTCCTAAAGCTGATGGAAGGGGCAGACTTGCTCATAGCGGAGATGACCCACAGAAAAGCCATTCCCGGCTCTCACCTTGGCGTTGAGGAGGCAATAGAGCTCGCGAAGAAGGTTGGGGCCGGTTACACTGTCTTCGCCCACGTAAGCCACAGCAACTACCCACACGAGGTGCTGGAAAAGAGGTTGAGGGAGGCAAAAATAGAGGGGGAAGTCGCGAGGGACTTCACGTGGGTTGAGGTCTAGAGCTTCCCGTTTTCCTTCAGCCACTCGCCGTACTTGACGAGGGCATAGACAGCGTCGACAGCATCCTCAGTGGTCTCGTAGACAGGGATGCCCTTCATCTCGATGTTCCTGGCCATCTTGTGCGGGTAATCTCCACCCGGGGCGACGAAGACAATCGGCTTGCCGTAGGTCTTCATCCTCTCCATGGCATCTATTATGCCCTCGTCCAAAGCCGGGCTCTGGAAGAGTGCTATGACGACTAGAACGTCAACGTTCTCATCCTCCAAGGCGTAGCGCATCGCTATCTCATACCTGCTCGAAGGGGCATCACCTATGACGTCAATCGGGTTCCTGTAGGCCATGTGCTCGGGCAGTTTTCCGGCCTCGATGTCCCTCTTAAACTTCCCTATGGTTTCCTCGCTCAGCTCGGCAAGCTTAAGACCCCTTTCAAGCAGCCCATCGCTCATCATGACTCCGGCTCCGCCACCGTTGGTAACTATGGCAACGCGGTTGCCCTTGGCCGGTTGCTGAAGGGCCAATGCTTTGGCGTAGTTGAAGAGCTGTCTCATTGTCTTTGCCTCAAGAACACCGCTCTGCTCGAAAGCGGCCCTGTAAATAGCGTAGGAACCCGCTAGGGAACCGGTGTGGGAGGCAGCCGCTTTAGCCCCTGCCTCGGTTCTTCCGCTCTTGAGTACGACGACGGGCTTCTTCAGGGTGACGTTCTTAGCTGTCTCGAGGAACTTCCTTCCGTCCTTAACGCCCTCGATGTAGCCAGTGATGACCCCTGTCTTTGAATCCTCACCGAGGTAGGCCATGAAGTCGCTCTCATCGAGGTCAGCCATGTTTCCGAGGCTTATGAACTTGCTCATTCCTATTTTCTCCCTCGCCGCCCAGTCGAGGATTGCTGCACCAAAGGCACCGCTCTGGCTCATGAAGGCGACCTTTCCGAAGGGCGGTCTCGCCTGCCTCTCCGGTGGGTTGAAGTTACAGTCGAAGCCGTTCTCGAGGTTAGTAACACCGAGGCAGTTGGGGCCGACGACGCGAATTCCCCACTTCTTGGCCCTCTTCACGAGCTCCTCCTCGAGGTCGGCCCTTCCAGCCTCCTTAAAGCCGGCCGAGATAACTATAGCGCCCTTAACGCCCTTCTCACCGCACTCGTCTATAACATCCGGCACGAACTTGGCCGGAACGGCTATAACAGCAACGTCAATCTCGTCGGGTATGTCACTAATGCTCCTGTATACCTTGAACTTCTTGCCGTTTACCTCTATTTCCCCACCTTTAACATTCACGGCATAGACCTTTCCGTTAAAGCGGAGCGTCATGGAGCGCATTATAGCGTTTCCAACCTTTCCGGGAACGTGGGAAGCACCTATAACAGCCACGCTCTTCGGATAAAACAGGAAGTCCAGCTGCGGAGTCTCCACGATAACCACCTCCGAAGGTTTTTCGGTCTGAGCTATTTAAGGCTTCCGTGGATGGACGTTTTATCCATAGGCTTTAAAAGCAAAGAACTTTACATATATAAAGATACCGGAAAGGAAAAGGTTAAAACGCCTGAGCGTTTAAAGAAACGTTAGAGCGTTAAGACTGGGTGGTCATGATGTCTAAGGTGAAGGTAATAACCGACCCAGAGGTCATAAAGCTGATGCTAGAGGACACGAGGAGAAAAATATTAGCCCTCCTCAGGAACAGGGAGATGACGATTTCACAGCTCAGCGAGATTCTCGGAAAAACTCCACAGACAATATACCACCACATCGAAAAGCTCAAGGAGGCAGGACTAGTAGAGGTCAAGAGGACCGAGATGAAGGGAAATTTAGTTGAGAAGTACTACGGAAGGACTGCCGATGCCTTCTATATCAACCTCTACCTTGGCGATGAGGAGTTGAGGTATTTCGTCCGCTCAAAGCTCAAAACCAAGCTCGACATTTTCAAAGCCCTCGGCTACGAGTTCGAGGAGGGCGAGCTCCTCAACGTAATGGACGAGCTCCTGAAGAAGGAGCACGAATTCAAGACGGAGATTTCAGAGGAAATCGAGGCAAACGAAGACAGTCTTAAGGAGTTCTCCAATGAGGACATAATCCACGCAATCGACTGGCTAGCGATGGCCAGAATGGGACGCGACGAGGAGAGCATAGAACTGCTTAAAAAGCTGGGAGAACTTCTGAAGAAGTGATTGTTATGGCAAGGGGAATAAGGCTTCTCGTCCTTGACGTTTTAAAGCCTCACCAGCCGATAGTTACTGAGCTTGCACTGGGACTGAGCGAGCTCGAAGGTGTTGAAGGCGTCAACATAACCCTCGTTGAGATTGACAAGGAAACCGAGAACGTCAAGATAACGATAATGGGCGACGACCTGGACTACGACGAGATAGTCAGGACAATCGAAGAATTTGGGGGAGTCGTGCACAGTATAGATATGGTGGCGGCAGGAAGAAGAATCGTTGAGGAAGAGGAGACACCCCAGGATAAATTGGAGGAGTACTAAAGTGAGAGAAGTCATTATAATCACCCAGCCCGAAAGGGTAAAGATTCTATCCGACGAAACGAGGTTTAAAATCCTCCAGCTCCTCAGGCAGAGGCCGATGACAATATGGGAGCTCAGCATGGCAATAAGAAAAGACAGGACGACAATCTACCGCCATATCAAGACCCTTGAAAATGCAGGTTTTGTAGAGGAACTCAGAAGCGAGGGCAACGAGAAGCTCTACGGCAGGACTGCGAGGCTCTTCCTCATAAAAGTCGAACCCCATGAGAGCATCGAGAACTTTCGGCAGGCATACCTCCAAGTGGAGGCAGAGAGGCTCGTGGAGATTCTGGAAAAGGCCGGGATAAAAATCAAAGACATGGAACGCCTGAAAAAGCTCATAAAGGACATACTCAACGAAATAGAGGTAAACTCACAGCCAGTTATAAGAAAAATCTCAGAAGCAAACATCGAGATGAGCGAAATAGAACTCTTCCACTTCCTCAACATGCTCGTTTTCCTTCAGAGTTGCGAACTCTGCGAAAAGGCGGAAAAGGTTAGGGAGCTGATAGAAATCTAAAATTCCTCCACCCATTTTACCGCTTTTGGGATTCTCCTTATAATCTCAAGTGCGGTGAAATTTTCGCCGAGCTCCTCCTTTGTAAGGTCTCCAGCGAGTCCGTTCAGGAAAGCCCCGACCGACGCTGAACGGAGAGGTTCGTTTCCAAGGGCCAGCAACGCCCCCACGAGACCCGCCAAAACGTCCCCGGTTCCACCGGTTGTCATGCCCCTGTTTCCTGTTCTGTTATACTTCCAGGTCTTTCCATCGCTTATCACGTCGTAGGGCCCCTTAAGGAGAACCACACCGCCGATTTCACCAGCTTTTGCCCTGACGAGTTCAGCACGCTCCAAAAGGCTCTCCGGCGGTTTAACGCCGAAGAGAACCTTGAACTCACCGGCGTGGGGTGTTAAAACGAAGGTCTTGTCCCTTAGGATGTCCAAATCCCCAGCTACTGCCTTAATACCGTCGGCATCTATCACTATCGGCCCCTCACAGCGCCTCACAAACTCCCTGACGAGCTCCTTTGTTTCATCTTCAAGGCCTATTCCAGGGCCAATCACAACGGCATCGGCCTTTTCAGCAAGCTCAAGAAGGCCGTCGAGGTGTTCAATCGAGAAGTTTTCCCCGCTAAAAGGCCGTAGAATCAAATCGGGGTCCGTAATTTTCCCGGCAGGTGCTGAGGGCATTGCCAGATAAACCAAATCAACTAGGTAGGAAGCGGCTTTGGAAGCCAAGTATGGGGCACCGTAGTAGTTTTCGCTTCCACCTATAACGAGGAGCTTACCGTTCTGGCCCTTGTGCTGGCCCCTCTTCCTGAGCGCGAACTTGGCATCGCCGGGCCCGACGAGGTGGTAAAGCTCCCGTGGGTAGCCTATCTTAACCACAACGCGCTCAAAGCCTTCGTATTCCTCCTTGTCCCACTGGAATGTAACCGCGAAGTCCGCTTTAACGCGGATTTGAGATGGATAACCACTCGGGAGGTCTACGCTGACTATTCTCGCTTTTCCAGCGTACTCGTTTATCTTTTCTATCGCCGAGCGTATCGGCTCCCGCGGTTCACCCTTGGTTCCGGCCCCGAGGAGTGCATCAACTATAACGTCGTAACCGCTGAGGTCGAGGTTCCTGATGTAGGCCGAGTCCTTGAGGACTTTGATTTCGACGAAATCGAGCCTCTTCAGTATTCCCCAGTTGTGTCTCGCTTCCTCGCTCCTTATCTTGGCCTCATCACCTACTAGGAAAAGAGTTACATCGTTATCGAAGCTCAGGTGCCTTGCCGTCACAAAGCCGTCTCCGCCGTTGTTCCCAGTTCCGGAGAAGACTGCTATTTTGAGGCCATTGCCAAAGCGCTCCTCTATCGTCTTGGCAACACCAGAGCCGGCGTTCTCCATGAGCTGGAACGGTGAAATGCCGAGCCACTTCGCGTTGATGTCCCAGATGTAAACGTCCTCGATGCGCATGCTATCACCGGTGAAAGTTAAAGCGAAGGCAGTAAAAACCCATCGCCTCATCTGGACCTCATAAGCCAAAGCAGAAAAAGTATGGAACCGTACCAGAGAAAAACCAAGAGAAGAAAAGACATCATTTCGGCATAAGCTCTCGAAAGAGACACCAAAGCGTAGGGGAACTCAAGAAAAATCGCAAGAAAAACGTAGATTTTCAAAAGGTGCCTCGAAAATGACCTGTCAACAAACACCACAAGAACGAGCTCCAAGAGGGCCATAAAAGCAATGTAGCCAATCCAGAGCTTCATGGACACAGCCTCAAAGACGGGAAAGTTGTACATAAAAACCAAATAGAGAGGATACGAAAAGGAAAAGAGCCTGAGAAAGAGCCTTACAGACAGGATAAGCCGGAGGTAATAGCTCAACTCCTCCATGAGTCTATCTCCCGAGAACTTTGAGGGCCTCTCGGTATGAGTCCTCAGAGTAGAGCACCAGATAAACTCTCTCGACGCTCCTTGCTTCCTTTGAAAACTCCTCGACGGTCTTCTTAAACGTCCTCACTACTTCCCCAAGAGGACAGCCGTAGATGCCGGCACTTATAGCCGGGAAGGCTATACTTTTAACTCCAAGCTCCTCCGCCTTTCTGAGCGCGCCAAGGATTGCCCTTTTCAGTTTCTCCCGTTTGTCCTCGTCCCAGCGTCCACCGCAGTAGGGGCCAACCGTGTGGATAACGTACCTGATTCCGTACTTTTCGAGCCTCAAAGCGGGCGTAACCACGACCTCGCCGTGCTCTATCGAGTTCTTTCCGAGCTGTTCCCTCAGGGCTTCCTTGCTTATTTGAATGTACTCGGCAACGTTTCCAGAGGCCGCTTTCGCTATCGCGTAGGCAACGCCACCGCCGTGCTCAAGATAGCGGTTTGCCGCGTTCACTATGGCCTCTGCAGGAAAGCGGGTTATGTCGCCCCTAACGACCTCAAGCATTGCCCTCACCGATGATGTTCTTCAAGAGCGTCCTTTCGCGCTCAGAGAGGAAATCATCGCTCCCAACGATAAAAACCGTCGCATCATTCATCAAAGAATAGTCCCTCAGGGAGGAGAGGAACTTCAAAACGCTGGGAAGGCCGTTCTCAAGGACGAGGTAGTCGAGGCCATCAATGACAACGATTGGCTTTTTCCCCGCACTTTTTGCTTCCTTCATGAACTTAACCGACATGTCAAGGATTTTCGGAAGGTTTGTCGGCGAAATTGCCCGCTCATCGCGAACGTTTGTTATCCAGAACCAGTTAGGAGAATCACGCGGGGTTCTGGAGAAGACGAGAGCCGATGAGAGAACGTTCTCTGGAAGGGAAGATACGAGAAAAAGACCGGGCTTTTCATCAAGACCAACGTCCTTGATTGAGCCGATTGAGAAGTCCCCAACGAAAGACGTTCTCAGAAAGGTTTTAACTGACTCGAAGGCAAGGACAACACCGAGAAAAGCCGGAACGATTCTGAACCTGAAGAAGGGAACCAATCCGGAAAGGGCCACGACAATTCCGAGGAAGCCCTGAAGAAAGGACATGGGCAGTAGCGTTTTTCCCCCATAAAACCCAGTGAGAAAGGCTGAGAGAGCAATCCACAGGCCGAGAAGGACGTAGGCAGAAGTTTCGTGTTCCGGATAGAACAGAAAAACGATGAGCACAGGGACTATTGAGAGATAAACTAGGCTCCGGGCTGTTTCGTTGTCCAGAGTGAGCTCCCTGATGGCTTCAACATTACCCGCCCAGAGAAAAGCCGAGAAAAAGGCCAGGCCTACGATATGAACCGCCCGGTCAGAGGAGAATACAGGAACCGATAGGCTCAGCCAGGCAAGTGAGTAATAGAGGAGCGCCTTCCGGCCAGTAAGGTGGTGGTTGTAGAAGAGAATAACGTAGGAGATGAGAAGCGCAACGCCGAGTACAAGGTCAAGATAGTTCACGCGTCACCTCCTCCGCTTTGCTCAGTATTTTCTCCTCGTCCAGCGTAAGAACTTCGCGGTCGAGCATTAAAACCTTTCCGTCAACTATCGTCGTCTCGACGTCGTTGCCGTTGGCCGAGTAAACGATGTGACTTATGATGTCGTTAATGGGCCTCAGGTGGGGTTTGTTGAAGTCAAAAACCACTACATCGGCCAGATAGCCGGGCTTTATAACGCCGGCGTTGAGGCGAAGCGCTTTGGCACCGTTGAGCGTGGCCATTTTAAAGACTGTCCTCGCGTCCGCCACCGTCGGGTCGAGGTTGTGAACCTTGTGGAGTAAAGCGGCAAGCTTCATCTCCTCGACCATGTCGAGGTTATTGTTGCTGGCGCTCCCGTCAGTTCCCAGGCCGACGTTAACTCCAGCGTTTAAGAGCTTTTGGAGGGGCATGACACCGCTCGCGAGCTTCATGTTGCTCCCGGGGTTGTGAGCCACGGTAACGCCGTTCCTCGCGAGTATCTGCACGTCCCTGCTGTCCAGCCAGACGCCGTGGGCTATTATCACGTCGCTTCCAAAGAACCCTATCTCGTCGAGCAAAACAACTGGGCTTTTCCCGTAGCGCTCCTGAATCTTACCGAGCTCAGCCATCGTCTCGCTCACGTGTATGGTTATCAGTTTACTGTGCTCATTCGCGAGCCTTCTAACCTCCTTCAGAAGGGCTATCGAGCAGGTGTATGGCGCGTGAGGTCCGAAGACGAAGTGAACCCTTTCCGAGTTGAGGCCTTCTATTGCTTCCATCTCCCTGAGCGCTTCCTTGAGTTCCTTCTCGGTTCTATCGGGGTCGCCAAGGTCTATCATGCCGTAGCTTAGGTAGCCCCTTAGGCCCGAATCGAGAACGGCCTCAGCAACGGCGTCCATCTGGAAGTACATATCGAGGAAAGTCGTCGTACCAGTCTTAATCATCTCAAGCGCACCGAGGTAAGCGCCGGCCTTTATGTGCTCCCTTGTCAGCTTGGCCTCCCTCGGCCAGATGTGCTTTTCCAGCCACTCCATGAGGGGCAAATCGTCGGCCAAACCGCGGAAGAGGCCCATAGGCGAATGCGTGTGAAGGTTCACGAAGCCCGGGGAAACGACTTTACCCGTTGCGTCTATGACCGTCTCGGAGGACTCGTTGATGCCCTTCTTGACCTCGACGATTCTGTTTCCTTCAATCAGAACGTCGGCCTTAACGACCTCCAGGTTCTCGCCGTAGATGACGTAACCGTTCCTGATGAGAATGCTCACTCCACCCACCCCCTTTTAAAGGGGTGTGTTTACTGGAAGGGTTAAAAAGGTTTCACCGATTAAAACCAAGAAGGGAGAAGCCCAGAAAAGCTCACACGAACATCGTCTTAAGTACATCAGCACAGCCACACTTCCTCTCCTCAGGAATACGCGGAATGGCCTTTTTGAGGAGCTCCTGAACCTTGTAGTTGTTCTCGGCCATGACCTTGAGCACTTCCTGGGCATCAACCGGCTTCTCGGCCCAGACGTCGTAGTCTGTAACCGTTGCGATGTTAACGTAGCACATTCCAAGCTCGCGAGCAAGGTTTATCTCCGGGACGAGGGTCATGCCTATTATGTGGGCGTACTGCCTGAACATGAAGCTCTCTGCCCTCGTAGAAAAACGCGGGCCTTCAATGCAGACGTAAGTGCCCTTCCCGTGGACGGGGAAGCCGAGCTCTTTGGCAGTCTCGTAGAATATTCTCCTCATCTCCGGGCAGAAGGGGTCGGCCATCGAGACGTGAGCTACCCTGGGCCCGTTGTAGAAGGTGTATTCTCTCTTTTTGGTGAAGTCTATGAACTGGTCGGTTATGACGATGTCGCCCGGCTTGTACTCCTCCCGGAGGGAACCTACTGCGGTAACACCTATAACCCTCTCAACACCAAGCTCCTTCAACGCCCAAATGTTCGCCCTGTAGGGAACTTCATGCGGTGGAAACTCGTGGTGCTTGCCGTGTCTTGGTATAAAGGCCACCTTCACACCTCCGATTTCGCCTATTTCCACTGGAGCGGAAGGCCTGCCGTAGGGTGTGTGAACCTTAACGGTCTCCTTCGGCTCGAAGACGCCATAAACCCCGGAACCGCCTATGATGCCTATCCTTGGCATGGTCATCACCATGTTAACTGCTCGCTCCACTCATATAAGGGTTGCCGTTCCAGTGGAAATAAAGGGCGGAAACTTTAATAACCTTCGGGAACTAAATACTCCTGGAGGTGAGGGCATGGAAAAGCCAGTAAAGCTTATCCTGCCGGAGATAAAGAACCCGATACTCATCGAAGGTTACCCCGGAATAGGACTGGTCGGCCATATAGTCGGTAACTTCCTGGCCAAAGAACTCGGAATGGAGATGATAGGCTACGTTGAAAGCCCCTTCATACCGCCAATGAGCATAGTTCTCGAAGGAAAGCCCAATCCACCACTCCGCTTCTACGGTAAGGACAACATAATAGTCGCTGTCGCTGACATCTACGTCCCGCCGACGCTTGTGAACGAGATAGCGAAGGAACTCGCTAGTTACCTCAGCGACATGAACGCCCAGAAGGTCATTTCCATAGGGGGCATAGGCATAGGATTCTTTAAGGAGAAGATGGAAGTCTGGGGTGTTGGAGCGAGGGAAGAGCTCAACAAAGAACTTGAGGAAGCGGGAGCGAAGATACTCCAGTACGGCTCGATTATGGGAATGAGCGGGAAGCTCCTCTGGGAGGCTGGAAAGAAGGGCCTCAACGCATACGTTCTGCTCGGGGAAACTTTTGGTGACAGACCAGACCCAAGGGCGGCCGCTAACGTCATAGATGTCCTGAAGAAGCTAGCACCTATAGACGTTTCAACGGAACCGCTCATCAAGGAGGCGGAGATGATAGAGGAACAGCTCAGGAAGATGCACGAACAGATGGAGCAGGCGAGAAAGAAGGAGATGAAGCAGTACGAGAGCATCTACCTGTGAGGTGAGAGCATGGAGGCAGTAATCCTCTCGGGAATGGCGAGACGCGTTCTGGATGAGCTCCTCAGGAACCCCTACAGAACGATTGAACTGAGGAGCGCGAGGAACGTTCTGGCCATTGAAGAGGCCCTCAACGAGGCCCTCAAGCTCTTCCTGACATACGACCCATTCGAGGACGTTTCAGCCGGAACCGAAGGCCTCTTAGCTGAACTGCTTGAGGCCAAGGAAATAGACACGAGGGTTCCCTGGGAGGAAAGCGACGAGAGGGAAATAACAGTCTGCAGGGCAAGGGTAAAGCTCATAGGTCTCGGCAGGGTCGTCGAGGTCGAGAGAAGGGATGGAATCCTTGTGGCCAGAGTTAGGGAGCTCTTCCCCCACGAGATGAGCATGGGCTAAAAGAGTCTGAGCTGTTTTCCCTTAGAATTCTTGCCTCTTTTCGGGGGTTCCAGCTTTCTAAACTCCAGTCCCTCCTTTTCCAGGAGCTTTTTAGCCCCAGAAGTAAGGGAAGGTGCAACGAGGATTCCCCGGACGTTTTCGTGCTCCTCCTTAAGTGTTTCAACATAGCGCTTGAGCTGACTTACCGCGTGTAAATCCGCCCTCCTGCGCTTCAGCTCGAGGACGACGATGTTCCCCTCCCTATCGACGCCCAGAACGTCAACTATGCCGTGCCGTATTGGCTTCTCGCGGTAGAGGGGCTTGAAGCCAGGTTCGATTAACTCGGGGTTCTCGAAGATTAACTCGGCCATCTCTGCCTCGCTTCCAGTCAAGGCCAGCTCCGCGTAGTCCTCGGCGTGGAAAACGGTGATGAGATAGACCTCGTCGAGCTCGACTTCCAAAGTTTCCCTCGGCTT
>NZ_WAKV01000006.1 GCF_015523185.1 Thermococcus sp. | reverse complement strand
GATTCGCACGTCGAGAGAGAGTTCCTGTCAAAGGTCGTTCCTTCCTCAATTATGGGTTCTCTTCTCGCCATACCCCCCGCAGTTAAGGTAGGTTACTACATCGGCAACATAATCCTTCCAGTGAACATCTCCCTCGGCGATGCGCTAAGGGTTCTCCCGTTGTTTATGGCCCTCTACGTTGCCTACGCCCTCTTCACTGCTCTCATCGTGAGAAGAGTAATGAGAAGGCTGGACGTCGTGAAAGCCCTTAGGGCTTAATCGAGAATCGCTATTACTCCCTTCCACTTCTTCCCAAAGCACTCGTCCGCTAAAACGCTCTTTCCGGTAAGCTCTTCGAGGAACTTCACAGCTGAATCGCACTTCTTGAAGCCTGTCGCTATCCCAACTGTGAAGCCCTCTATCTCCCGTATCCCAGCGCGTTTCTGGTTGTCAAGTTTCTCCCTCAGCTCTTCGCCAAAGCGCCAGAGTATTCTCCTCGGGTCGAGGAGGAGTTCCCTCTCAATGCCCTCAAGAACATCCTCGAAGTCCCAGACGAAGTCCCTCTCTCTTTCTTCCTCGTTCGCGAAGAGTGTAAACCTTCCAGTCTGCCACTCGCGGAGGAGCCAGCGGGCCGTTTCCTCCAAATCGACCTCTCCGCCGGCCTTTATCAGGCCTCTTTTCTCTCCGATTTTTCTCAGTATCTCTTCCTCGCTCTCGAACTCCCTGATACCAAACTTTTCGGTTATCGCTTCCCTCCGCGTTTCGAGAATCCTCCCAATAAGCTTTAAAGCTGGCTTTACCGGTTCATCTATCTTATCAGCCGGAAAACCGCCCTTAATCACCAGCTCGTCGAAATCGTCAATTGGGACGACACCAGGTGAATCCAGAAGCCATATCCTCTTGCTTAACCTAATTAGCTGTTTCCCCTTCGTATAGCCGGGTATGGGGGCGGTGCCGACGACCTTCTTGCCCTTCAGGGTGTTGATTATCGTGCTCTTCCCAACGTTGGGATATCCTATGAGGGCGACCTTAACCTTCTCCCTCTCGTCCAGTAGGGGCTTCGCAAGCTTTTTGATTTCCTTCCGCAGGATTCCCGTTCCCTTTCTCTCTCTCGCGCTTATGAAGACGACGGGTATCTCGCTCTTCCGCTTGTACTCCTCTGCCCACTCCTTTGGCACTAAATCGGCCTTGTTCATTACTATTAAGAGTGGCTTTCCTTCCTCCATGACGAGCTTTTCGAGTTTTCTGTTTCGAGTTCCTACCGGGTCCCTGGCGTCAACTACCTCAACTATAAGGTCGGCCTCGTCTATTACCTCCCTCACTACTCTCCAAGCTTTCCTCTGCTTCATCTCTAACCACCGTTATCTCGAAGATTACGGTTCCACCGTTGGTGTAAGGCGGCCCCGGGTCAAGGCACTGGACGTAGGCTTTATCCCCCCTGCCGAGGCCTAGCTCGCTCGGTTTAATACCCTTTCGCAGTGCCACTATGTACGGCAACAGAGAAGCAAAGGCGTGGGTGCATATTGCATCCGTTTCCTCCAGTTTCACCCTTGGGCCTTCTACAACGATTTTATCGCCTATCTTGAAGACTGGGCATTTACCTTTTATCTCCTTGGCCGTTATTTCCAACCGTTCCACGTTCTCACCGAAACTTAAATAAGGATTAACATTCAAAAACCATTTGGGACATTAACGGGTTAGTAATAACTGTAACGGTGGTGCTTAAAGTGGCAGAGGATATAGAGGCGAAAATACGTCGTTTGAGGGAGCTCGGGAAGGTAACGGCTGAACCCGAGAGCCCTCCGGTTAAACCACCGACGGCTTCACCAAAGAAGCCACCGCGCAGACCGCGCTCAATTAGTAGTATACGCGAGAGGGAGAGGCGTAAGAGGATTCTAATTGGTGCGTCTATCTTAATCATTATCATTTTGATTATATCTGTCGGCGCATATTCGTATCTACAGAGCAGAGGCGCAAATGAGCTAAAGAACCTCCGCAACAAAAAGATTAATGAGGTTAACTATTATTTCTCCCATTATAACTTCTCCAATAAGGAATGTGCCCAGAACGCAATTCAAATCAGGAATTTACTTCTCCAGAAAATCCAGAGTGCCAATAGTGTTGACGAGCTCAACTCAATAAACGTCAAAGCTTACTTTGATAAGGCGGTTCAGGCATACCAGGAGTGTGTAAAGAAACAGGAGGAGATAGCATACGAGAAGAAACTCAACCAGACCAAACAGGCCAAGATTCAGGCAATCAAGATGGCATTCCAGCCACTTCTTTCAATGCCCCTCCCCGATAGCCTCAGGGCAAAGGTAGTCTCAGCTATGAAGACTCTGGAGGAGCAGGTGCAAAACGCCAAAACCATCGAGGAGGTTAACTCTATAAACCCTGATTCATATCTGCTGTCCCTCTGGAGGGATTACTACTTCTGGAAGATTGACAACCTCCCCGGCAACGATGTCATACTTGAGAAAGATGGAAACAAACAGCTCGTGTCCAAGGCTGAAGCCAAGTCAATACTCGGCTCTGTTACCAGCTACATGGAGCTTCTCCAGTACAAGGTTTACAAGGTTCAGTACGTTGAGATTGCTCTCGTCCTTCCGAGGGATAGGATCACCGGTGGCTTCATCCAGCCCGGAGACGCTGTGATGTTCTTTGCCCGGAACGGCACTAGGGGAGCCTACCGCGAGATAGTTAATCAGGGCTACGTTGAGCTGGTTCTTCTTCCGACGAACGCCGGCCAGATTTCAGTCAGCGAGTCCCAGAGCCAGAGCAGTTTGAGCAGTTCGTCAACCTCAACCACATACAATGAGAACCATGCCTCAACGTACAACCCCGGCGATGTACAGTTCTCCAACGGAACGACGGTCTCGGACACATACTCCAACTCCCAGAGCTCTACCCAGAGCTCCTCGGCCAGCTACTCCTACAACGTGAACCTCGCCGAAATACTAAAGGCAATAGCGGCAGGAAAGATACAGGCCAGCGATGAGGTTAAGCAGGCCCTTAGGAGTTATGGCTGGAAAGTTATGGACCTTGAGCAATCCTCGGATATGCTTGTCCTTCCACCGAATACAGAGTTCCTCGTCATCGTTAAAGTTCCATCGATATTCGTCCCAGACATCCTGCAGAATCAGCAATACCTCTACATTGCAAAAGTCTCAACATGAGGTGATGCCCATGAAAAGACTCTTCCCACTTCTTTTGGTTTTCCTCCTAGTCTCCTTTTCAGAGTTTTCCGCGGCGCAGGACTACACTCTCCCTGGCTCCCTCCCTGGAGGGGTTAGCTACAACAATATTGGCCTATCTGGTCAAATAATGGTTGACCTTAACGTTACCCTTGTAAACACCGCACCCTATCCTAAATACGTCCTTGTAAATCCAAGATATGATTTCAGGGTTCTCCGTGGTAACGGGAGCGAGTACCTGTATAATTACAGGACGACCACTGGTGAGATTCAAAGTGTGGTTTCGAGGGGTGTTTTATCAAAATCAGTCAATTACCTCGTCGGCTTCTGGCTTGCCCCTTACGAGACGGTCGTTGTAAACTTCAGAATAACTCAGAACTCCTCTTATTTAGTTCCCCTGCTTGACTTCAACTCACCCTGTGGTGACATTGGAAGGCTAACAGAGCTCACCTACGAAAACGGCACCCTAGTCAGCGCGGTTCTCAGCAACAATGGCGGCCTTGATAAATTAATCTGTGGAACGGTTTACCCTGAGCTCATAAACAGGCCTATTTTCATGAGTGTGCGCTCGATGTTCCCAATTCTCGACAAGAACATAAAGGTGCTCAAGTACGAGGGCTACGTTGACTTCCGCATTACCAACGTTCCCAATTTCAATAGCAGGGACAAGCTGTTCCACGTTTTCTTTGCAGTTGCCCAACCGATTGTGTTCCTCGAGGGCAAGACCTATGACTACAGACCGAACTATACTATGACTTACGATGAGTACCTCCAGAAGTTTTTCTTCGAGTACTCTGGCATTGGCATGTCGGGCCAGAAAAACCCCAACATAACAAAGCCTGAGAACAACCTCTTTAAACTGACGGACAGATTGCTCTCCGGCGTTACAGTAGGTTCGAGCGTTGAAATTAAGAGGAAACCGTATAGGGGACCTGACTTCCGTGTGTGGGTAGTGTTTATGGGAGACCAGATTGATATAACCTACCGTGTGAGCTGGAATAACAACTCTGGACGGTGAGAGTTCGTGTTTGGTGAGAAAAAGAAGAAGGGGGAAGGGTTCTCCTGGATAGATGAAATACTGGCTGGAAATGAGGATCCGCTTGAAAAAGTCCTTAAAAAGAAGGAGGAAGAGCCCCCTCTCCCGTTTTCCTCGGAGGGAGGAAGCTTAGAGGACATACTCGGAGACGTTTCGGAGGAGAAACCTGAGAAACCAAAGGAAACCGGCGCTGATTTGCTTGGCTCCATACTTGGGGAGAAATCCAACTCTCCAAAGCAGGAAAAACCCGTAAAATCCGAAACTGGCGCCGACCTCCTGAGTTCCATCCTTGGAGGTCCCCCTCAGCAGGAATCTAAGCCAAAACCGGTTGAATCAAGGTCTTCCCCTTCACTTTCACCTCCTAAGACCAAGGCCAGCGAGACGGGTGCCGATTTCCTGAGCGAGATTCTCTCGAAGCCCGAGCCAGCCCAGACCCCATCCTCTAAACCAGCGGCCCTGCCTCCAAGGAGACCTGCCGTGAACATACAGGACATTCTCGGTGCCTCGGCTTCCGAGGATACTTCTTTTGCGGGCAGAGGAGAGGTTCTCGACGCTTACGGTAACGTTCGCATACTCAAGGTTAAAGGCGAGCCCGTTCCGATATATGAAGTCCGCTTTCCTAAGCTCAGCAGGGAAGAACAGCAGCTCTTCAAGCGCATAAAGGAGAGGGCTATAACTGAGATTCAGATTGACCCTACCACAATACCTAACCCTGAGGAGCGCAGGAAGGTTTTCCTCAACGCGGTAAAGAAGATGATTAAGGAGGAAGCTCCCCACTACTCCGAGGGTAGGATTGAGGTTCTGGCTGATATGATAGTTCAGCAGATGATAGGCTACGGAAAACTCGACCCTCTCGTCAGGGATGATAACCTTGAGGAAATCATGGTTATTGGAACGAACAGACCTGTTTACGTCTGGCATAGGCGCTTTAACATGTGTAAGACCAACATAGTCTTTCCTGAGGAGAAGGAGATACTCAACATCATCGAGAGGATAGCGAGGGAAGTCGGAAGGAGGATTGACCAACAGAGTCCCCTTCTCGATGCCCGTCTTCCCGATGGGAGCCGTGTTAACGCCACGATACCACCCATAAGCCTCGACGGTCCAACTATAACAATCCGTAAGTTCAAGAAGGACCCGCTGACAATAATAGACCTCATAAAGTACGGCACAATGAACACCGAGATAGCGGCTCTGCTGTGGATTCTCGTCGATGGACTTGGCGTCAAACCCGCCAACATATTGGTGGCTGGCGGTACTGGTTCCGGAAAAACAACTACCTTAAACTCCCTTGGCATGTTCATCCCGCCGAGCGAGCGCGTAATAAGCATCGAAGATACTGCCGAACTTCAGCTCCCTGTCGAGCACTGGATAAGGCTCGAAACCCGGCCGCCCAACCTTGAAGGCAAGGGCGAAGTTACGATGGACGACCTCGTCAAGAACACACTTCGTATGCGTCCCGACAGGATTATCGTCGGTGAGGTTCGTGGACCCGAGGCTAGGACGATGTTCACAGCCATGAACACGGGGCATGATGGCTGTATGAGCACAATACACTCAAATAGTGCCCGCGAGACTATAATTAGGCTTGAGAGTCCTCCAATGAACGTTCCGAGGATTATGATACCTGCGCTTGATATAATTGTTATGCAGGTTCGCTTCCACAGTAGGAAGAAGGGTACCATAAGGCGCATAACAGAGATAGCAGAGGTCTCGGGAATGGAGGGTGAGAGCATACAGCTGAACAAGCTCTATAAATACGACCCGGCCAAGGACGAACTCGTTCCCACGGGCGTTCCGAGCAGAACCCTCAACACCCTTGCCCACCATACCGGAATGAGCATGAAGGAGATAGAATTCGAGATAGAGAAGAGGAAACTAATCCTTGAGTGGATGATTGAGAGCGGAATCAGGAGCATAGATAAGGTTGGTTACTATATAAGGCAGTTCTACATTGACGAGGAAGGTCTACTTAAGAAGATATCCTCGGAGAGTAGCATTGAAACAAGCAAGCAGATACAGAGGATGGTGTGAGGTGTTAGCATGGGGTTCATAGAGTTCCTTGAGAAGTTGGGTGGAAAGACGATTGAAATTACAGAGAAACCCATGCGCCGCATTCCCCAGGGTAAGTCAATCCATGAAAGACTCCGCGCCCTCAAGGAACTCCAGAGGGAGATAGAGCAGGAGAAGATGCAGAGTGAGCATGAGAAGCTCGTTGAAGAGGTCATCGAACGTCGTAAGGAGGAAATCAGTAAACCCTTCTCCGAGAGGCTGGCCGAGGCCGTGCTCAAGTACTTCAGGGGGCCCGTTGAGTCCCTTACTAACTCAATTAAGGGTCTTGACCAGGACCTTTACCGCGCGAGCATCTTCATGCCCAAGGAGAAGTACGTCGCCTATATGCTTGGCGTTGCTATGTTATCTGGATTTTTCGGCTTCGTTTTCGCTTATCTCTTTTACATGCCCATAGACACCTCACTCTTGATGGGACTCCTTGGCTTTATCGGCGGGTTCTTCTACATAAGGCAGTACCCAAAGATGGTCTGGAGAAAGAGGGTCGCAGAAGTTGAGAGGACGATGCCCTACGCCCTCAGGCACATGGCTTCCCTTCTTAGCGCGGGCGTTGGCATAGCTGAAGCCATACTCTCAGTGGCCAAAGCTGACTACGGTGTTCTCTCCGAGGAGTTTGAGCTAGTTTTAAGAGACATGAGGACGGGTTCATCCTTCGAAGATGCCCTCACAAAGTTTGAAGAGAAGATGGCGTCGGAGAACATAAGCAGGGTCGTTAAGCAGATTTTGAGGGCAGTTAAGTTCGGTGGAAACCTTGCCGAAATACTCTACAAGCTCGCAGAGGACTTCTCCTTCGAGTATAGGATGAAGCTCGTGGAGTACGTCCAGAAGGTTAACGGTATAGCGTTTATCTACATGTTTATGACGATAGTCATGCCGACGATGTTCGTGGTTGGTGTTCTTGCCGGTTCCATCATGGCCCAGCAGCTAATATTCGACGTCCAGACTCTCGCAATCATATTAATTTTGGCCTTCCCTGCCATGTCGCTGATAATTATCAACATGATTAAGAAGGCTGAACCGAGGTGAGAGCTTTGGCGCCTAGAGGAATCTCATCGCTACTCGTTTCACTGTTTGAGAAAATTATCCCTGAGAAGTACCTCAAACGCTACGAGCTCTACATATACTCGGCTGGAATAAACTTCCTTGCCACGGAGTACTTGGTAATTTCTTTCCTCCTTGGTGTCATCGCTGGACTTTTTGTTGCATTGTTAACCAATAATTTCTATGGTCTTATTGCTTTCTTGAGTGGCTTCATTGGAATAGCCTTTGTGTACCCCTACTGGAGAATATCAAAGAGAATAGAGGACATGGAAAAGAACCTGCCCGACGCTTTCTTCTACTTAGCCAGCTCCCTGAGGGCGGGTATATCCTTTTCCGAGGCGTTGGAAGAGCTAACTACTGCTAAGTTCGGTGCACTCACAGAGGAGTTCAAGAAGACGGTAGCAGAGATTAAGAAGGGTCGCTCGACAGTTGATGCCCTAAGGGCTTTTGCACTGAGAAACAGAAAGTCTCAGGTCATCTACCGCTCCATGATGATTATAATCGAAGCCCTTGAGAGAGGCGCACCAATGAGCGACGTTTTAGTCTTCGTCGGCAACGACGTCCGTGAAATCCTGAGGATAAAGCAGGAGAGAAAAGCTTCCACGGGAATGCAGGCAATGTTCTTTATAGTGACAAGTGGCTTTGTGGGTCCGATGATTCTTGGAATCGTTACAAAGGTCATGGCTTCAATGAGTGGTCCTGGAACAGGTGTTAACTTACCCGTTGGTACCATGGCAAACATACTGTTCGTGTTCGTTGTGGTGCAGGCCATAGTTTCGGGACTTGGAATAGGTGTAATAAGGGAAGGAAGTTACAACGCCGGTTTAAAGTACGCGGCGTTGCTCGTGGCAATGGGCTCAGTTATCTTCAAGGGCGCTACCCTCATCAACATCGGCTTCTGACTTCTTTACCTCTATTACCTCGACTTCAAAAATCAGTGTTTTTCCTGCTAGCGGGTGGTTGAAATCGAGAGACACCAAGTTTTCTCTAACCTCAAGAATCTTTGCTATTCCAGAGTCCGTCATGACGTAGAGCCCCTCCTGAGGTTCAAGGCCGGCCTTGGTGAACTCCTCTACGGGAACCTTTATGACGAGTTCCGGGTTCGGCATGCCGTAGGCCTTCTCTGGAGGAATCGTGACGGTTCTCCTTTCACCGGGTTTCATGCCTATCAGGGCCTCGTCCAGGCCCGGAATTATCTCGCCGACGCCAATTCTGGCCCACATCGGGCCGTACTCCCTCTCTTCGACGTAAACACCGTGCTTCTTGGCGAGCTCCTCAATGCTCGTGTCAAAAACCTCGCCGTTCTCGAACCTTCCGATGTAGTTGAACAGAACGTAATCCCCGGCTTCAACCTTCATTTCCTTCAACTCCAAAATTGCTTCACTGGGGACTTACTCCGTCCCTTTATAACTCTTTGGTCTGCGTGTTCCATGTCCCATATCCTCATTGAATCATTCTAAAGGGGACAAAACGGGGGCAAAAGGAACGATAAGTTGCACGAGTTCATTCCTCTGGGAGGATGTAGTAGACATAGTGGGGCCTGTTGGTCACCTCGTCAATAAAAACCACGGTGCCGTTCTTGGGGGGCTTCAGATAGTGGACTTCTCCCTTTCTAGTCGTTACCGCCGCGAAGGCGTCTCCAGTTCTAACCCTGTTCCCGACGTTCGCTATCAGGGTCTTTGTAAAGCCTTCTACCGGGAGGAGCATCAGCTCATCGTCTCTTTTGAGGTAAATCCTCGTCCTACCATCTGGGAGAACTAGTATCGCGTCAGCGCTCATTCTATTGGTCGTCCTGTCAACGTAGAGGTAAAAGCGGTCGTAAACCTCCTTTACCAGGAACTTCGCGTTTTTGCCGATGAAACCCGGCAGTTTATCGCCTTTTCTGAGCCAAACTTCTACGTTGCCATCTATTACTACACAATCCCTAGTGGCTTTTTCGTTCTCAACGCATTCCTCCCTTTTACCCTCCACGTAGAGCCTAGGAACCCTCTCCATGTTCCCACCTAAATTTTACTCGTTCGTAAACCTTTTAAACCCTCCTTCTTACTCCTTCCAGTGGCTCAAAATGTCCACTAAAGTCAAGTTTGTTACGTTGCTGACAATAACGGTAATCCTGATGTCCCTCCTCATGAACAGTTACTCCTTCTCAGCGCCTCATAAGAAAAACCCAGAGGCCCTTGATTTTTTGACGGTAATAATTCTCATCGGCGTTTTCGTTGGACTCATAATGCTCATCGTCCTGGCCATCTACCTGAGGGACCTGCCCAGTGCGAAGAAAGAGAAGGTCATGATTAAAGGTGTTGTATCCCTTAAAAGCGTCATTGCGTTCCTGTTCTCCAGCTTCCTTCTGGGCATCCTGTTCAAGATTATCTTTGTGAACGGGGGGGCAAGGACTCTTCCCAACGTCACGAACTGCACTTTCTCCAACGCCACGAACGTGACCCTCACCAATGGCACCCTGACCACCAACTGCACCGTTGTCCCATCCGTCGGTCCCCTCGCAGGGGGAAACGGGAATTACACCAAGAAGTTTCTGAACCATCCGGTCATGACTCACCTGTGGCTTGTTTTTCTCCTGCCGATTCTCCTCGGGTTGATTTACCTCGGTTACTACTACCTGAAGCTTGTCAAGGCCAATTCCGAGAGGCGGAAAAAACTTGGAATGGCCATGGAATTCGACAGAAAACTGGACGAGTTCGGCCTTGAAAAGTTCTCAGACCCGAGGGAGGCGATAGTTGAGATATACAAGAACGCCGTCCTCTGGTTGGAGGGCCTTGGAATCCCCTACAGGGAGAGCTGGACCCACTGGGAGCACGCAGAGCACGTTAAGTATATGCATGAGGCCTTCGTTGAACTGACGAAGCTCTTCGAGAAGGCAAAATACGCCCCCGAGAGGATTGGATGGAGCGACGCTGAGAAGGCCCTTGAGATTTACAACCAGCTTAGGAGGAAGGCAAGTGAGCTTGCGGAGATGGATTGAGATGTTCAAGGGCAGGCTAATAGTTGCCGGGCTCCTGGTGTTCCTCTCGATAGTCCCGGGTGAGTACTACGTCCGCTGGATTGCGGTGTTTAGTCTGGCCGTTTTTCTGGGAGTTATCCTCCTGGGTCAGGACGTCAGGATTCAGTACGTGAGGAATGTGGAAAGCCCTCAAACCCGCCCCCTAAAGCCCGACTTTGAGAGGGCTCTGAGAATCGTGGAACGGGCCAAGAAGGGCAGGAGAAAGCTCGCCGAGGAGGAGCTCCTCGAGATACTCTACACTCTCTACAACGGGAAATACAACTATCACGAACTGCGTTCAAACCCTCCCCCGGCTTTGAAGGCCTTTTACTCTTCCCCAGACCCCTATGAGGGCCTAAAGCGGGCCCTAAAAATTCTGGAGGCTGAGCTGAATGAAGATTGAAGATGTCCACGAAAAGTCAAACCTCGTCCTCAATGAGGTCAGTAGGGTTATAGTGGGAAAGGAAAACGTGCTGAGAATGATACTCACGACGATTCTGGCCGATGGCCACATCCTCATTGAAGACTTGCCGGGACTCGCCAAGACCCTGATGGCCAAGAGCTTTGCTAAGGCCCTGGGTCTTGAGTTTAAGCGCGTCCAGTTCACATCCGATTTGCTTCCGAGTGATATACTCGGAGTCTCAATCTTCAACCAGAAAACGCTGGAGTTCGAGTTCAGAAAGGGGCCCGTTTTCACCAACATCCTTCTCGCGGATGAGATAAACCGCTCCCCGCCGAAGACCCAGTCAGCTTTACTGGAAGCGATGCAGGAACGACAAGTTACCGTTGAGGGAAAAACCTACGAACTTCCCAGGCCCTTTGTTGTCATAGCGACCCAGAATCCAATAGAACAGGAGGGAACATATCCCCTGCCGGAGGCCCAGCTGGACAGGTTCCTCGTCAGGTTGCGCGTTGGCTATCCGACGTTTGAGGAGGAGAAAGAGATTCTCAGGAGGAGAATCGAGCGCAGAAAGGACGAGGCCGACGTGAGACCCGTCGTCACTTCCGAGGAACTCATAGAGATGCAAAAAGCAATTGAGGACGTTTATATAAGCGAGCCCATACTCGATTACATAGTCAGCATCGTGGATATTACAAGAAAAGACAAGAGGAACGTTGAGATAGGTGCATCTCCGAGGGGTAGTCTCGCCCTGCTGAAGCTGTCCAGGGCCTATGCGGCCATAGAGGGCAGGGACTACGTGATTCCAGATGATGTTAAGGCCGTAGCCGTTCCGGCTCTGAGCCACAGGCTAATCCTCAAGCGCGAGCTCTGGTACACTAGGGTCTCTCAGGAGAGCGTCATGGAAAAGCTACTCGAGAAGGTTCCCGTTCCCAAGTTCAAGTGAGGGGTGAGCATGCAGAACCTTGGCCTTGGAGGACTCCAGTATCAGCCCTCTGTCATTCCTCTGGAGGAGCAGGAAGGAGGGGAAGTATCCCCTACATCAAAGCTAGCCCTCTACCTAGTGGCCCTCTGGGTTATTCCGACCTTTTCGTTCCTCCTTCTCCGCTGGAGTCTGGTTTACCTTGTCCTACCCTATCTGACGCTCCTGTCGGTCTCGTATCTCTTCTTCAAACCAACGGGAAAAGTTGAAATCTGGCGTGTAGTTAGTCACAACCGCTTCCTTGAGGGACAGGAGATTGGAATAGAGGTCCACGTGAAAACCGACTTTCGTGTTGATTACCTCCACGTTCGCGACCTCGTGCCTGGACTTGAAGTGATTGGAAGTCCTGAGAAGGTTTTCTCCTTAAGGCCCGGTGAAGAAGGCGTTTTTAGATATAAGGTTAAAGTCAAACGTGGAATCCACAGGTTCGAGGGCTTTCGCGTTTCCTACCGCGACCCCTTTGGCTTCTTTTCGTCAGATAGATTCGTTGACCACTTCACCGAGATTGTAGGTGTCCCAGTCCTGTATGAAGTCCAGACGCCGTACTCAACCAAGGGGACCAAGATAACGATAGGCCCGCTTCCCTCTCCCCTCACAGGTGGTGGCATCGAGTTCCACTCCATAAGGGAATACCAGCCTGGAGACCCCCTCAAGGTCATAAACTGGAAGGCCACCGCGAGGATTGGGAAGATAATGGCCAACGAATTCGAGAGCGAGAGGAAAGTTGACGTAGTTTTTGTTGTCGATGCCTCGAGGATGAACGAACCCGTTTTCGACCACCTAATCAGGGCCACAGCTTCGCTCATGCTCAATGCCCTGAACGACGGGACGAGCTTCGGCCTCCTCTTAGCTGAAGAAGTTCCACTCTGGGTTCGCGTTGACTACGGCAAGAGGCACTTCTTCAAGTGTATTGACTTCCTGAGCACCGCGAGGCCAGATAACAACAATTTTATCGCCTACCAGGTGGAGCATCTCGTCAAGACTTCCATCCCCCCGAGGGCCCAGATTGTTTACCTCTCTCCCCTCCTGACGGAGGAGAGCAGGAACGCCCTGAAAACCCTCGCCCGCTACGGCTACAACGTCGTTGTCATAAGCCCGAATCCGAACAGCGTCTATGAGCCCAAAACCGAGGAGGAAAGAATAGCCATGGAACTCGTTCAGCTCAAGAGAAAGGCCATGTTCAGGAACCTTGCGGGTTATGGGACTATAATAGACTGGGACGTTAAGAAACCACTGGAGGTGGCAATAGCGGAGGTGCTCGGTAAATGATAAGGAAGCTCCTCACCGCTGGCTTATTGGCCCTCTTCGTTCTTTTCATATATATCGACTTTGGCGTTGGCGTTGAAACGGCGATAGTTCTGGTTCTAGGTCTCCTCACCCTCCTGTGGGAACCAGCGGGTTATTTTGCCCTAACGGCTCTCGGTTTTTTCCTGGTCTATCGCTCGGTTGGGGGGTTCGTTGGACTGTTCACGTTAATCTTTGCCATTCAGTACATTGAATCCGTTTATCTCGCCAAGAGAAACGCCCCCGCTGAGCATTACTACGTCCTCTTCGCCGGAACGCTCTTGGCCATTCCGGTTTACTACTTCGCCTACCTGCTGTCCCTCTACGCACCGAGCCTTGTCAACACCGCGGTCGCTTCCGTGTTTATAGTCCTCCTCTACGTTCTGTTTTACATAATAGTCAAACGCTGATGCTCCAGCTCCCCCTCTTTTTTAAAACTTCCCTGGCCCTCGTAAGGCCGAGCTTGACGCAGTCATCGAGCCTTTTTCCCTTCACGAGCCCCGCTAAAAAGCCACCGGCGAAGGCGTCTCCGGCACCTGTTGGGTCTATTTCGCCCTCAACGGGCAGTGCTGGAAACTCGTGGAAGTCCCCATCGTAAATCAAAACTCCTCTTTCACCTCTCGTTATCACTACCAGTTCAGTTCCCCATGAGTACAGCTCCTCAGCTGATTTCCTGACGTCGTTAAGGCCCGTTATCAGCTTTGCCTCCCTCTCGTTCGGAAAGATTATCCAGCTCCTGGAAACCAGCTCCCGCACCAGCTCGGGTTTTCTTCGGTAGTAGTCGTAGTAAGTTGGGTTGAAATCTAGGCTTATCCTTTTTCCCTCCAGTCTTTCTATGGCCTTCAACTGCTCCTCCGGTGGAATCGGTGCTATATGGAAGATTTTTGCTTTAAAGTACTTCTCGGGAATCGGTGTTTCGCCCATATTCTCCGCAACGCCCATCTCGACGGGTGATTCAACGCTTCCATCTTCCCTGTAAATCACCCAGATGTGTATCGTCTTCCCCGGGAGAACCTGGATTCCCCTGATGTCAACGTATTGGGAAAGTTTCTCCAGCCACTCTCTTGGGAAGTCCTCGCCGATTTTAGTCACTAGACCTACCTTCGCTCCGGCCAGAGAGGCCGAGGTAGCGACCGCCGCGGCCGCCCCTCCGGGCATATCTACCCTTCTTCCATCCGGAAATACAATCGTGTCTATCGAGACGTGACCGAGGACGACGAGCTCTATCATTTTATCACCCCCTTAACTGGGGTCTTATGTTCTTTGAGTTTTAAGCTACGCGGTTGAGATTCAGGCCGTTGTAATCGGTTACTCTTCTTTAGTTTAGAACTTTTAGTTAAATTTAAACCTGTTTACTTGACCAAAAGATTTTTATACCACTATTAACTATAGGAGGTTGGTGAATCCTTATGTCGAAGCTTGGTTTGTGGTGGATAAACTGGGATGAGTCTCTTGGGGGGTATGAATCGAGAATGACCCTTGAGGGAAGGGGGCCAACTTCTTACTATGAGGTAGTTCAGTGGTTCAAGGACAGGGGTTTTGACAGGGTTGTTTTCCTTGGTGGTGAAGGTAAAAGAATCAACTACACCGGGGACGGGTACGAGGATGGCCGCTATTTGGCCCTCTGGATTATGTCACACGTGGACTCAATAAAGTATTACATTACAATACCCTTCAGCTATGGCAATGGTGAGTTAAGGGACGACCCATCCAAAGGTTTTGCTAACTCGTACTGGAAGAAATGGATTGACGGTGTTTTGAGTGTATTTGACAGCAACAGACTCGGCTTCTACTGGAGCTACGAGAGCTGCCTTCAGGCGACCACCGATGATCCGGCTCTTAAAGTACTGGGTATAAACGATAACCAGAAGGAACAGTATAAGGAAGCATATATTCAATTCATTGAGGATATGAGCAACTACATTCATGATCACGTCCAAGAACTCATCTGGATTCCAGCAACCGGGACGAGGAGTGCTGAATACTTAAAGAACAACAGTGGAATTCCAGTCATTAGCGAGCATTTTGATTACGTTTTTGTTCAACCGAACTATTACCAGTATAACTCCACATACACTTATGAGAAACTCGTCGAGAAAATCCGGTGGATTTGTGAAGACCTTCCGGGAAACATCAACAACCCCAACACAACGATTTCAATAGAAATGGAAGCCGACAGTGCCGTTCTTCTTGGTCAATGCGGACACTGTGCTTCATGCAGATATGAGAATAATCATTGCGTATGGTGTGACAACGAAAAGTGCCTTGAACGCGCCTGTGACTACTCCAGGGCAATAATGGAGGTAAACCCAAGTGCATTTCCGACGAGAGCCTATTACTTTGGCACTGACCTAAGAGTCATTGATGGGGTGCGAGAAAAATGTCAAGGTTGGTGAGCTATTTTTTTATCTTTCTCCTTCTTCTCCCTCTGGTTTCGGCAGTTTATTCCATCAACGCCCCGGGCGTGGTGTACGAGGTTAAATACTCGGTCATCTCAAACGGAACCGTCGCGTTGATTCCCCTGTCCGTTTATCAGTATGACTTCCTCTACTATCCAAACGATTCACTGGCAAAGTTCGGAAAGTGGCACTATCTCCTCTACTACAACGGTTCTCGCCTCTACCTCCTGAACTTTACCTATCTCCTGGCCCGCTCCCCTGGAGTTGCCTTCGTAAACGGAAGCTGGTATCTCAACGTCACAACTTACACATACTCGGGCACGGATAGCGCTGTCTACCGGCTGGACCCGGAGAATTTCTCCGTTGTTCCCGTAAAAACGGGTTGGTTTAAACTCTTGGGAGAAAACCATGTTGTTAACGAGCTCAACGGCTGGAGAATAGTCATTCCAAAGGACTTTGGTCCGCTAAACTCAAGCGTCCCGGCCGCTGACGTTGCAATTGTCAATACGGAGGAAAACGCTCGGCTCTACCATGGCAGGGTTGTCTTGGCGAATTCTTCGGAGTTCCCCGTTTACTTCCTCCTCATGCGGGAAAACGAAACCCGGAACGTCACGCTCCTCTACGTCAACACAACCCCTGTCTCGTGGACTGAATACGGCTCGCGACGAGTGACGGGGCTGGCGGGCTTCTGGTTCCCGGATAATGTCAGAATAGTTAATGTTGGCCCGGTCGCTAACGCATCCTCAGTTCCGCCGTGGGAGGTAGAGGTTATCAACGCCCGCTACTCCGTTGTTTCAAGCGGTAGGGATGCCATAATCCACCTTTTTGTGGCTACATTTGTCCCCTACTGTCCCCCGCTCCTCGTTGCGGGTGGTTTCAACTGCAGTAATCAGACCATGCTAACGTTGCTTGAGGGATACGAGTATCTCTTTTACTACAATGGCTCTCGCCTCTACCTTCTCAACCTAACCGGCAACTACAACGGGGCAGTTTTCACTAACGGAAGCTGGTATCTTAATGTCACAGTTTTCAACTGGAGCACGCGGGAATACGAGGACAAAATCTACCTGTTCGACCCGAGGGAGTTCTGCATTGAACCCGTCAACGTCAGCTGGCCCGGGCTCATGAAGAAAGCGAAGAACGCCGATTCGATAAACGGGTGGCGGATTGTGATGCCTTACGAGAGGGAATCTGAGAAGTGGGGGCCGGCAGACGTTTACGGGGTCTGTGCCTCCCCATTTGGGGAGGCCAGACGGCTGGATTACCCATGTGCAAGCTTGATAATCAAAAAATCTGGAGCTATTCCGGTTCAAATCACGCTTAAACGAGGTTCATACGCGAAGAACATAACACTGGCCTACCTTGAGATGAACTCGACGGCCACCTACTACAGGCCCTCGAAAAACGCCATGCCCGTTAACGTGACCCTCTGTGAGAAGAAGGGTGCCTCTAAAACGCCGGCTCATCTCGAAGAAAACAGGAACAGTAGGGAAAAAAAGACCCGCGGAATCTGCGGGCCCGGACTGGTGGCTCTGCTCGCGGTTCTTGCGTTGCTCATGAAAGGGCGCTCATCCGATGACTGAAGTCTTTCCAGTTAAGGGCGTAGTAAAAAGTTTCCGAACTCCCGTTCAGATGCTCATCGAAAAGATTTAAAAGTTAGGCTTCCAGAATTCAGGTGGTGATTAGCATGGAGCAGGTTTTCCAGAACGAGACCGTAAAGCAGATTCTTGAAAATTACAGAAGGATATGGGCCATCGATCACGCCCAGAGCGTTCTCGGCTGGGACATGGAGGTTAACATGCCCAAGGAGGGAATCCTTGAGAGGAGTATAGCCCAGGGAGAGTTAAGCGTTCTGAGCCAGGAGTTCCTTCTCAAGCCGGACTTTGTGGAGCTCGTCGAGAAGGCCAAGGGCATGGAACTCAACGAGTACGAGCGCGGTGTTGTTAGGGTCCTTGACAGGGAAATAAGGATAAGCAAGGCCTTTCCACCCGAGTTCCTCAGGGAGATGAGCGAGGTAACGAGCCAGGCAACCAAAGCCTGGGAAGAGGCAAAGAAGAGCAACGACTACTCCAAGTTCGAGCCGTGGCTCGACAGGATTATAGACCTTGCCAAGCGCGCCGCCGAGTACCTCGGCTATGAGGACGAGCCCTATGACGCTTTGCTCGACCTCTTCGAGGAGGGACTGACCACTAAAGAAGTCGAGAGGATGTTTGACAAGCTGGAGAAGGAGCTCAAGCCCCTTCTTGAGAAGATAATGGAAGAGGGCAAAGTTCCAAGGGAGCACCCGCTTGAGAAGGAGAAGTATGAGAAGGAGCAGATGGAGCGCGTTAACATCTGGATTCTCAAGAAGTTCGGCTTCCCGCTTGGAGTCCGCTCAAGGCTCGACGTCTCCGCTCATCCATTCACGACAGAGTTCGGCATAAGAGACGTTAGGATAACCACCCGCTATGAAGGCTACGACTTCAGGAGGACGATTCTAAGTACGGTTCACGAGTTTGGTCACGCACTCTACGAGCTCCAGCAGGATGAGAGGTTCATGTTCACGCCGATAGCAGGTGGCGTTTCCCTTGGAATCCACGAGAGCCAGAGCCGCTTCTGGGAAAACATAATCGGAAGGAGTAGGGAGTT
>NZ_WAKV01000005.1 GCF_015523185.1 Thermococcus sp. | reverse complement strand
TCACAGCGGAGCGGAACGCCGATGGACCGGCTTGACATACCCGTGGCCAGACCCCCTATAAAGAACGTCAAGATGAAAATAGTAGCAGGGAGGGATTGAAGATGCCGACGAGAAACCTTCCAGAGAGAAGCGAGATAACGGTCATCGGTGGTGGAATAGTTGGCGTTACTATAGCTCATGAGCTTGCCAAGCGCGGGGAAGAGGTTACAGTCATAGAGAAGCGCTTCATAGGTTCTGGCTCGACCTTCCGCTGCGGAACAGGCATCAGACAGCAGTTCAACGATGAGGCTAACGTTCAGGTTATGAAGCGCTCCGTCGAGCTCTGGAAGGAGTATAGCGAGGAGTACGGCTTTCCCTTTGAA
Organism: Thermococcus sp.; assembly: GCF_015523185.1. Taxonomy (NCBI): domain Archaea; kingdom Methanobacteriati; phylum Methanobacteriota; class Thermococci; order Thermococcales; family Thermococcaceae; genus Thermococcus; species Thermococcus sp. The sequence goes on along the minus strand of NZ_WAKV01000005.1, from coordinate 7,192 downwards.
CAGACGGGTTACCTCTTCCTGCTCTACGACGATGACGAAGTCGAGACCTTCAAGAGGAACATCGCGATACAGAACAAGTTTGGCGTTCCAACGAGGCTCATAACGCCGGAGGATGCCAAGGAGATAGTCCCTCTTCTCGACATAAGTGAGGTTATCGCCGCTTCCTGGAACCCGACCGATGGAAAGGCCAGTCCCTTCCACTCAACCGCGGCCTTTGCGCTTCACGCTGAGGAATTCGGGGCTAAGTTAGTTGAGTACACGGAAGTGAAGGACTTCATCATCGAGAACGGCGAGATTAAGGGCCTAAAAACGAGCAGGGGGAAGATAAAGACCGGTATCGTCATCAACGCCACCAACGCCTGGGCCAAGCTCATCAACGCGATGGCCGGGATAAGGACGAAGATACCGATAGAGCCCTACAAGCATCAGGCCGTCATCACTCAGCCCATAAAGAAGGGCTCGGTCAGGCCGATGGTCATCTCCTTCCGCTACGGCCACGCTTACCTGACCCAGACGAGCCACGGCGGAATAATTGGAGGGGTTGGCTACGAGCTGGGCCCGACCTATGACTTGAACCCGACCTACGAGTTCATGCGCGAGGTGAGTTATTACTTCACTAAGATAATTCCAGCGCTGAGAGAGCTCCTAATCCTGAGGACATGGGCCGGCCACTACGCTAAGACACCGGACAGCAACCCGGCGATAGGCAAAATCGAGGAGCTGAGCGACTACTATATTGCCGCAGGCTTCTCCGGTCACGGTTTCATGATGGCTCCTGCCGTTGCTGAGATGGTCGCCGACCTCGTAACGAAAGGAAAGACAGACCTTCCCGTTGAGTGGTACGACCCGTATAGATTCGAGCGTGGCGAGCTTCGCGGTCAGGCCCTGCAGATGGGCTGACTTCGGCCTTTTTCTCATCATTTCGACGGAAATTTTATAAGCGGCTCGCCTTTTCTTCCGCTGATGGCGAAGAGGGAGAAGGCCGTCCTACAGGGAAAGCGCGAGAAAACACTCAAACTAAAAAAGCTCCGGGTTAAGAGGAGAAACGTCTTAATCCTGGCTATAGCGATGTTTATCGCAAACGTTGCCTTTGGCATGGCCTTCCCCTACCTGAGCGTTTACATGCGCCTCCTCGGTGCGAGCATGTTCATGGTGGGTCTTTTGAGCGTTACATTCAACCTCACCTCAACCCTCTTCCAGTACCCCTTCGGCTGGCTCTCCGATTCGACGGGTAACAGGAAGACCTTCATAGCCTTTGGCCTGCTGTCGTTTGCGGTGCTCTACTCCCTGATGGCCTTTGTGAGTTCTTCACTTGGCGTCCTCTTTCTCAGGACTCTCCAGGGGGTTTTTGGCTCGGCCATGATGCCCGCTCACTCGGCTCTGATTTCGGAACTCTCAACCCGGGCTGGTTCCATATTTGGCCTCTTCAACTCCATCGAGAACGCCGGCTTTATGGTTGGAAACTTTCTGGGTTCCGTGATAGTTAGCTATCTTGGCATAAGAAAGCTTTTCATCGTTTCCGGCGTTCTTCTCTTTCTCTCAGCTGGCGTGGTTCTTCTAATCCGCGAGCGCCCGATGGGAAGGCGTTCCCTCCTCGGCATGATTCTCGTCCAGGAAGGTAGGGAAAGCTGGCGGGCAACCGTGAGAGGTTCGGCTTTTAAGAAACTCATGCGCGGTCACCTGGGAATCTTCTACAACACTGTCTTTCTCGTGATGGTTGCCAGTGGGCAGTTTTACAGCGTCTCCTCCGTTTACTTCAAAGAAACCTTCGGCGAGTGGAGCGTCGGCGTTATCTTCGGAATAGAGAGTCTTGCAGCGGCTCTAACAGGTTACTCCCTTGGAAAGCTGATAGACAGGTACGGTGCCAAGAGGTTCTACCTTCTGGCCATAGCGGGCTACGCAGTAGCTTTCCTCCTCTACGCCTTCGTTAAAAACGTCTGGCTGGTCTTCGGCGTTGCCTTCCTTTCGGGGGTTAAGTGGGTTATGACGATAAACTCGACTTCCGCCTACGTGGCCCAAAACGTCAAGGTGAGCGAGAGAGCTCAGGGGATGGGCCTTTTGAATGCCATGATGAGCCTTGGCTGGGTAATTGGTCCATTACTCGGCGGTTATCTCGCTGGGATAAGCTTCGAGCTGGACTTCGTGAGCACGCTGATTCCCCTCGGACTGGCTTTTGTTTTAGCCCTCAGACTGCCAGAGTGATGCACTCTGGCGGAACCCTATCGACTATCCTCACGTTCTTTCCGGCCCTGTAAATTTTCAACCCCTTCCTTCTGAGGCAGTCTGCGTCTATGATGAGAAGAACCACGTCCCTCCCGTGCCTCCTGCCCGTTTCAATGGCCTCGCTTTTGCTCGTTGTTAGGTGAACGAACTGTCGCTTCATCGGCTTGAGCCCTTCCCTGAGAATAGAGGGCAGGTTTCTCCTCGGTGTTCCATGGTATAGAATCCTTGAGTCGAGGTCTTCCTTGTGGTTTAAGCTTACCGGAAAACTGTGACCATAGCGGGCGCGGATTTTTCCATTTCTAATCTCGTAGCGCCCCTTTGGGTCCTTCTCTACAATCTCGCGCACGAACTCCTTGGTAACGTCGGGATAGATGCTCTTCAGGGCTTTTACAAGCTCTTCCAGTGGGACGAAGCCCTCGCTATCGGGCTCTAGTCCAAATTCCTCCGGTGAATGCCTCAGGATATACGCCATCAGCCTGCTGACCTTCACCCGGTTCATTGTAAAAAGGTTGGGGCAGAACTCTAAAAACTCAACGGAACCTCCTAAGTGCCATCTCCCCTGCAACGGTTATCGGGTCTATCGTCGGGCTTATGGGTGGAGCATAAGCGGTCTCAAGGTAAACGACGTCTTCAACGGTTGCACCCTTCTGCGCCAGAGCGGAGAGCGTCATTATCCTTCCCCACACCCTTTCGCCACCAACTACTTGGGCTCCGATGAGCTTTTTGTCCGACTTTCTAAAGATAACCTTAACCGTTATCGGCTTTCCTCCCGGATAATACTCGGGCTTGGTTGAACCTTTGAACTTGCCGACCGCTATGTCGATGCTCTCCTTCTTCGCCCCTTCCTCTATGATTCCGAAGGCCCCTATCTCAAGTCCAAACAGCTCTGTAATGGCGGTGTTGAAGACGGGCTTAAACGATGCGTCCTTCCCGGCTATGTGCTCAGCCGCGATTTTGGCCATTCTCACAGCGGAGGTTCCAAGCTGGCTGAGTGTTCTCTTCCCCGTTACGGCGTCAATAACTTCTGCACAGTCTCCTATCGCGTAAATATCTGGATCGCTCGTCTGGAGGTGCTCGTTTACAACTATTCCCCTGTTGACTTCGAGGCCGGCTTTCTTAGCTAGCTCAACGTTCGCCCTAACACCTGTGGCGATGAGAACCAAATCAGCAGGAACCTCTTCCTCCCCAACTTTCACTGCCTTAACGGGGCTCCCAATTATCTCGCTGACTCCCTCTTTGAAGCGGAAGGAAACGCCGTGTTTTTCCATCTCGGCCTGGACGAGCTTCGCGGTATCTTTGTCCAGCATCGTAGGCATTAGCCTGTCCATTAGCTCTACAACCAGAACATCCATGCCGAGTTTTGCAAATGCTTCAGCTCCTTCGAGGCCTATTAAGCCGGCACCTATAACGACGGCTCTCTTCGGTTTCCTCTCGGCGATGTAGGATCTAATTTTCCTTACGTCGTCGAGGCTCTTGAGGGTAAAGACGCCCTCGTTTTCAGCCCCTTTTATTGGCGGGATAAACGCTCTGGAGCCAACCGCCAAGACGAGCTTGTCGTAGGGGACTTCGCCTTTATCCGTGATGACTACCTTCCTCTCGCGGTCTATTGCCTTGGCCTCGGTGTTCAGCATGAGCTTTATCCGCTGCTTTTCATAGAACTCGTTCGGGAAGACGATGACATCTTCGGGCTTCTCTATCGTGCCACTTATAACGTGCGGTAGAGCGCAAGGGGAGTACTGCATGGTTCCCTCCTTTCCGATGACGGTAATCTCAGCCTTCCTGTCGAGCTTTCTCATGAAGAGAGCGAAGTTGCTTCCCGCCGTTCCAGAACCGATGACGACGATTTTCATATAACACCACCTGAGGGAGAAGGGGAAGGAGGTATAAAAAGGTGGTTTTTGTTGGGTTGAAACTAACCCTAAAACCTTACGGAAAAAGTTAGGTAAAAGTAAAGTCAGGGCTCCACAACAGTCCCGTTGTGCTTGCCCTTCACGACGTCGAAGAGATGGTACGCATCGCGCTTGCCGACTATGTACGTCCTTATCCGCCCGCGCTGGATGAACTTAGCAGCGAGAGCGTCAACGACTCCACTGCCACCGGCTTTGCTCTCTGCCTCCATTGCTATCTCCACGAGTTGCTCCGGCGTTATCCTGTCGAGCTTTTTGGCGTTTGGGTTCTTCCGCGGGTCGGAGTCATAGACGCCGTCCACGTTCGTGACAACAACCAGAAGGTCGGCCTGCAGGTACTCGGCCAGAAGAGTTGCCACGGCATCTGTGGTGTGCCCTGGATGCGTTCCGCCCATTATCGGTATCTTCTTGAGCTGTATCACTTCCCATGCCTTACGGAAGTCCTGGATTACGAAGGGATAGGCCTTTTCCCCGAGCGCCGCTATCAGGAGCATCGCGTTTGCCCTCGTGATGTGTATCCCTATGTAGTCCTTGAAGGTCTCGTTTGGCGTAAATTCCTTCGCGGCTTTGATGTATTTCCTTGCAACTTTTCCGCCACCCACAACCACCGCAACCTCGTGGTCCTCGCTTATCTTGACGAGCTCGTAAGCTATGGCCTTAATAAAATCGACGTCCGGGTCTTCGGGAACGAGAACAGAGCCACCTATGTCGAAGACTATCCTCATAACGACCCTCACGGTGCTAATCGGGTTACCTTATAATCTTTTTCTTGTCGTAAAAATGGCAATAGGGTTCAGCCTATCTGGAATGCCGAGCTTCTCAGCTCACCCCTCTCGAACCTATACGGGTCGTACCACTCCCAGTCGAGAGGAACCTTTGAACGGCCCCTTGAAATTAGCTCAGCCATCGCCTGCGCAATGGCAGGAGCCATCATGAAGCCGTGTCCAGAAAAGCCAGCCGCTATGTAAAAGTTGTCGAGGAGTTTTCCGATAGCGGGGTTACTGTCGGGTGTTTTGGCATAGAACCCGGCCCACTGTCTGACTATGTGGGCGTAGCGGATAGGCGGGGCGATTTTCACGGCATAACGGAGGGCACCTTTCAGGAAGTCGTAGGTCGGCTCATAGTCGTCAAGGCTCTTAGCTTTGTGCTCGATTCCAGCGCCACAGATTATTCCCCCATCCTCGCCGTCCTGGATTATGTATGCATCGTCCCAGCTCGGCGGGCAGACTAAAGGCTCGGCCTGACCCCTTTCAAGCGGTTCCGTCTTGACGAGCTGGTGTTTGCATGGTGTAATCGGCACGAGGTTGTGCTTTAAACTAGCCATCTCGTTGATGCGCGGTGCCCAGGCGTTGGAAGCGTTTAAAACGGCATCGACCTTAACGCCCTCAACTTTTCCGTTGCTTCTGAACTTGACAGCCGTTATGGCATCCCCTTCGCGCTCAAGTCCAACGACCTCTGTGTGCTCCCTTGCATCGATACCCAGCTCTCTGGCCTTCCTTAGGTATGCGAAAAGCGTCTTGAAGGGGTTTGCCTTGCCGTCTTTCGGATTCCATGCTCCTGCCAAGAATGGCTCGGTGTTGAGAATCGGCACTATTTCCTTGGCCTCGTCCATATCGATTAGCCTCGTCTGGACGCCGAAGCGGTTCTGGAGCTTTATGTTCGCTTTAAACGTCTCGATTTCCTCCTCACTTGTGGCCAGAAACAGATACCCGCTCTGAGTGAAGCCTATCTCTGCCTCAAGCTCCTCCTCAAGCCCTTCCCATCGTTTAACGGAATACTTCATGAGCCTAACGTTTGCCTCGTCCGTGAACTGGGCGCGTATTCCTGTGGCACAGCGGAATGTGGAGCCCGAGCCAAAGTAGTTCTTCTCGAAGAGGATAACATCTTCCCCAAGCTTTGCCAGCTCGTAGGCCGTTGCAACGCCTATTATCCCACCGCCGATAATCGCTATCTTACTCATCGCTACCACCCACGAGAACCTCAACGCGGACGGGTCTTGTTGGAACCCTCGCTTTAGGTAGTGGTATTTCCTCGGGTTTTCTTCCTGTCTTCCTTGCGAGGATTGAGATTACAATCGGAATGCACGCCCTCCCCTGACACGGGCCCATACCAACGCGAAGAAGCCTCTTAATCTCCTCGATATCGGTAATTCCAGAATCGATGAGAGCCTCAACGTCCTCCACGGTCACGTCGTTACAGCGACAAACTATCCTTTTCCCGGCCATGTTGTTCCCTCCTTCCCACTTTAACCGCCCTTACATCCCACGCCATCTCTATCGGCACCTCGACGACGATTATCGGAGTGTCACCCCTGCTCTTTTCCCTTGGCACGACGGTGAGGACCTTGCCTTTCCCGACGGGCTCCCCCACGCGGTTGAGGAGAACAACTTCCTCTCCCCTTTCGGGGAGCGGAAGAAGTTCGTGGGGCATCGTTATCTTCGCCTTATCCCCGACGTAGTGCACCATGAAGAAGGCCAGCCCGGGGCATATCTGGACACAGAGGGAGCAGCCTATGCACTTCTCGTAGTCCACCATAGGTAAATCGTTCGGCGTGGGCATGCTTATTGCTTCTGTGGGGCATATTTCCCTGCAGGGCGCACATGGTATCTCCTGTGGGCACTCGGGAACGGCAACGGGCCTTTTCCTCAGCCTCTCCTCGCTCGGCTTTGGGATTATCGAGAAGAGCTCATCAGGCGTTATGTATCCCCTCTGAAGGTAAGGGGGAATCACGCTCATTCTTTCACCTCCGCAAGGAGCTTCCTTATCCCCTCAGCGATGTGTCTGCCAAACGGTCCGGAGCGGAACTCGTCGAGGTCGCGCTGGGCTTTCTCGATTTCATTAATCCAGCTTTCGTTCGCTATTCCGAGCCTCAACGCGGCGGCGATACCGGCTATCTTGCCTTCAAGCATCGCTGTCGTGGCCTCCTCTATTCCAGCCGAGTCGCCTGCAACGAATATTCCCCTGACGGTCGTCTCCATCCATTCATCTCTAACCGCAACGTGACCTCCAAGCTCGCGGACGTACTTTATTTGACAGCCCGCTTGATGGAGAAGCTCTATGCT
>NZ_WAKV01000004.1 GCF_015523185.1 Thermococcus sp. | reverse complement strand
TCTCAGTGTCATAGAGCTTTATTGTCAGTTCATTCCACCCCGGCAGGAGCTTGAGGAGAAGCATCGGCGTATCTATGAGAAGCTCCCTGTAAACACTTAGGAAGTCCTTCCTTACCAGAACGGCCCCATCAATGTCCTCGGGCCCTATCGACGAGCTCAACTTCTTCCTGGTAACGGAAATCACCGTGTCACAGGCCTCTCCAAGATTGAGGGCGTCCATCTGACTCATTATCTGGCCGTTGAACTTCTCGGCAAGCAGTTTTAGTGCCTCATCTACCTTCTCCGGGACGCGGAGAATTATTATCGTGCTCTCAATTTCCACCCTCTCAACGGATAGCTTGCTGTTCACTATCTCCGAGAGAACAACCTTTGCACCCTGCTTTATGTGAAAACCCGTCTCAGGGGGAACAGTTTTGGTCTCATCTGGCGGTGTAACGAGGAGTATCGTCTCAAACTCGTTGCTCTCCCTTATTGCCTCCTCGGTGGGTATCTCCTCCACGTTAAAGAGCTCCTTTACAGCGTTCCTTAGCTTTTCCACGTCACCCCTCAGGAAAACAATCGAGGGCCCAAAGCGCATGAGCCTCATCACAACCCCCTCCTGAGTTTGTAACCTCTTGCCGTGTCGGTTCCAACAGGGTAGTCCATTCTTACGACCATTCCACTCGGGAGGAAAACGAAGTTAACCCCCAGGACCGCGTTTAACCCCTTTGGGATTACCCTAAAGTTGTGCCCATAGAGCTTGAAGTCCGTGTTTTTATCGGCGACGTCCTCCCAAGTGTGTCCAAGGGCGAGAGTCTTCCCATTTATCTCAATAACGCTTCCCGGCTCAACAACGCTCTTCCCAAAAAACTTCTTTACAAGCTCCACATCATCTTCGTTGCCGGGAACGATGTAGAGTTCTGCCCCAGAGGACTTTAGAATTCTCGCGAGCTTTCTCACGGCCCCGATGTAGAGGGGTCTTAGCTCCGGTTTCCTCTCAAGCTTGATGTTGTCTGCCAAGTCGCCCGTGTGAATTATCACGTCTGGTTTGTACTCATCGATTAATTCCGCGATAAAGGTGTAGACTCTCTCGGGGGTGTCGCTTATATGCATGATGAGGGTCTCGTTAGAGTTTTCCCTAATTCTCTTGAGCTTTCTCCGCCTTAGGAAGCCGAACATTGGGAACACTAACAGACGCTGGTCGGTTCGTGTATATTACCCTTTTCCCGATAGTGTCTTATTGTCACTAATCCAGCGAGCAGACTGATTCCAAAGAATACAGTGGCAAAAAGTGTAAGCTGTACTGACTTCATGACCCCACCCCAGAGCAGGAGGAAAGGGAAGTAACCCATAAACAGCAGTACTCCCAGGGAGTTGGGATTTATCTTTTCCCCCTTAACCTTGAGCTCATCTAAACCCAGCTGTAGCTTTCTCGTTAGTAAACCCCCAGAAATCACAACGAGGATAAGTGTCCCGAGAACAAATACGCTGTTTCCAGTTAGAATATCCCAAACAAAGGAGGACACAACTGTAACAAGGTAAAGAGCCATCGCTATGTCTCCGGGAGTTTTTACGGGTTTGGGTAGAACAAGATAAAGGGCATAGTTTATCGACGAGAACCACACTGCCGTAAAAAGAAGTTGAATGACCACAAGACTCCCCAGCTGGGTTTTCAAACTCGTTGAGGCGACCATCGAGACAACTAGCCAGCCAAACACAAAACCCGTGTTCCAGAGCGTATTTTTGAGCCTTTTGCCCTTAACTGCCAGGGAGCCAATAAACCCGAGTATAATCCCCAGGAGAATTGATATTGCAATAAGAATCCCGCTTAAAATGCTCACCCAGTCGGCCTCAACCGGAACGGTCTCTCTCCAGTACAGGTCAAGGGGTATGGCAAAAGATTTCTTTTCTTCTCCCACGGGATGAACCCAGAGGATTACTTGGAAGCTTACGTTTGTAGATTCGTGCCCCAGAATCCAAGGTATTAAATCCCCGGGTTGATAGCGGGCTCTAACGTGAAGCTCAATTGGAATCATATCTCCCGGTTCGTATTGGCCATTTTTGACAAAGAGAGTGCTTTTGTATTCCCCATAAAACGGACCTGCGATGTTGATATGGTGTGTCTTGTCTATGGGGACTACCGTCGTGTTTTTCGTGTTGAATACGTGCCCCTTGCAAGTTCCTTCGGCAATGAATTCTAAACCGTATTTAGAGTCAACGGCCTTAACAATCAGCCGGCTACATGACAGGGTTACGTTTGTCTTCTCCATGCTATTCGCACTAACTTGGGAAATGGTGGGAATAGTAAAGGCTAGCAATATCAACACAATTAACAACGCTTTTCTCCTCATCTTGACCGCAGGCGATACTCTTGGCTCTTTAAAAACTTTAGCACTTAGAGAAGTATTGGGAGACATTATTAAGACCCAAACCAAAACTCCATCGGTGTCCGCCATGAAAGTTCTCGTTCTTGGAGCTGGAAACGTTGGTAAGGCCATAGCGTGGGACTTAAAGGATGAGTTCGATGTTTACGTGGCAGATTTAAGCGAGGAAAGACTTAAAGCAGTTTCAGGTTTCGCAACTCCGGTTAAGCTTGATGCATCGCGCTTCGATAAGCTAGTTGAGGCTATGAAAGGCTTTGAGCTCGTGGTCGGAGCTTTACCCGGTCGCTTCGGCTATTCATCAATCAAAGCTGCCATAAAAGCCAGAGTAGACATGGTTGATGTTTCGTTCATGCCAGAGAACCCTCTCGAACTCCGTGAGGAAGCGGAAAATGCCCAGGTAACGGTTATTTTCGATGCCGGCTTTGCCCCCGGACTGAGCCACATCCTCATGGGAAGAATCTGGAACGAGCTTGACGACATGAGCGAAGGCTATATCTACGTCGGTGGCCTTCCCAAGGAGCCGAGACCACCGCTTTATTACAGGATTACATGGTCACCGAAGGATTTAATTGAAGAGTACACAAGACCGGCTAGGCTTATCAGGGACGGGGAGCTCAGGGCTATAGACCCGCTCTCGGAAGTTAAAACGGTGGAAATCGAGGGATTAACCTTTGAGGCCTTTCCGAGCGATGGACTGAGGAGTTTGCTCGAAAGCGTAAGGGTCGAGAGGCTGGAGGAGTGGACGCTCCGCTGGCCGGGCCACCTTGGGAAAATGAGAGTTTTGAAAGAGCTCGGATTCTTCGAACCGGAGCACGTTGATAAAACCCTTGAGGTTATAACCCCTCTGATGACCTACGAGAGCCCAGATTTCTCGGTTTTAAAAGTGGTTGGCCGAGAAGCAGAAAGGGAGATAAGCTACATCCTCCTCGATGAAGAACGGGAATTTACATCGATGGCAAGGGTTACTGGCTACACAGCCTCGGCCATAGCCCGTTTGGTCTCCGAGGGGAGCTGTATCTTCGGGGTTATTCCTCCAGAGATACTCGGCATGAGGATTGACACCTTTGAGAGAATCCTTGACGAACTTGGGGAGAGGGGAATAAAGCCGAGGAGGGAGGAGCGTGCTCCACCTGGTGATAGCTGATTCCGAGCTAGAACTCGTTCCAAAGTCAATAGTAGAGCATCCCGCCGTTGTAAACTACGCCAGGAGAAGGGGCAAGAAGCCGGAGGAAGTAATCCTCGACAGCAGTTACCACCATTCGGCTCTCAAGAAGCTCGAAGACGGCGATAGGCGCGGTAGGCCGGACATAGTGCATATCTGCCTTCTCAACGCCCTTGAGAGCATAGCCAACAGGGAGGGGAAGCTTAGGGTTTACGTCCACACGAGGAACGACAAGGTAATTTATATAAAGCCCGAGACGAGGCTCCCGAGGAACTACAACCGCTTCCTCGGTTTAATGGAGAGCCTCTTCAAGAAGGGAGTTGTTCCGAAAGACCTGGGACTGTTAAGGCTGGAGGAGAAAACACTGGAAGAACTAATCGGGGAAATTGACCCGGACGAGGTCTTCGTTATGCACGAGGGAGGCGAGTTGATAAGGCCGAGGGACTTTGGTAAGACCCTAGCTGAGCTTAAGAACCCGCTCGTAATCGTTGGGGGCTTTCCCCACGGCGACTTCAGGAGCCCCGTTGAGGGCAGAAAGGTCAGCCTCTACCATGAACCCCTTATGGCATGGACTGTCGTGAACGAGGTCCTGGTCAATTTTGAGACATACTTTAACCTTTGAACATATTCCTTCACTTTTTCCGGTCTCCATGCACAATGTTTTTATACAGTCTATTACACTCTGCTTTGTGTGTTCTTGAAGGGGAGGTGCTTGCAATGAAGAAGGTAAATATTATGATGGCCTTGCTCATTACGGGTTACATCCTCGGAATCTGGAGCTTCTTGGTGGTTCCAAAGTACTATATGGTTTTTGGCCTTAAAGGGTTCCTGATTTCACTGGCTCCAGCTATAGTTGCACTGTTTCTGGCCTACAACGAAGCCCAGAGCACCAAAAAAACGAGATATCTCATCTATGAGCTTCTCTTCAAGGTAGCAAGGGTTCCAGCCGTAATGTTTACGCTGTTAATGTTCCTTCTTGTGGTTCTCGGAGTGACCGCATACGCTTCTGGTTGGAGTCTGATTTACCTCCTCGGGGACAATACGGGATATATTGTCCCCCTCGCGATTCTGACAATACTCCTAGCGGCACTTCTCCTCATGCTAGCAAAGGGCAGAACCCTTGAGTTCATATCCGGGATTTCAGTCCTCATGATTCTGTTCACTATTGTCTCAGCACTCCTCATCAGGAGCAAGGCTCTGAGCGTCGTCACATCCGAGCAGGCGAAATACTACATGAACCAAGCAGTTTCGAGCATAACCTCCTTCAGCCAACCCCTCAGTTTTGAGGGTATCATAATGCTTCTTGCCTCTGTCGTGGTTGCATTTGGTCTCGGCGCCGGTGTCTACTACGTCTTGGGAAGCTTTACGCCGGAGGATTTGGACTTCAAGAGGGTTCTTATAGGGGTGTTTCTGCTCCAGATAGTCCTCAGCTTTGCCGCCGCTTACACAATGGCATATTCTCTCGGCCCGGCTTTCCAGGCCTTTGAGAAGAGCGTCCACAATCCCAACCTGAGCGTTGAGGAAACTTATAAGATGTACTCCCAGTTCAGAGCCCTTCAGGCGTATGCAACCAACAGTACCGCCCCTCTGCCCCAGTCTGTTAGGGTCTTTTACATGATTCCTCAGATTATTAAGGATAACATCCCCGGAGCCGGCACAATAACTCTGTTCCTCATACTGTCCTTCTACTTCGCGGGTCTTACCACGCTAATAGTCCTTCTCGAGATGGGCACCCAGATGCTCTCGGAAGTCATTCAGTTTGATAGGACTAAGAGCCTCGCAAGCGTTTCGATAGTTGGCATAATAATTTCAATATTTATGGCCTTTGGCTCGGTCAAAACGATGCTCTTTGCAGTTCCTTTCAGCGTCGGGGCAATAATCGCCTTAGTTGAAGCATATCCAGTTGCCAAGTCAGACTTAGCATCAAAAAAGAGCGCAATTATGCTCTCAATGGCTTTCCTGGCTTTCGTAGGTGTCTCCGCACTCTACTACTTCCTCAAGAGTTCCAGCGATGCTGTTAAGCTGGGGGCAATACTCGGTCTCGTCCTTCTGGTTCCGCTCCTCATGAACGGAATGCTCCTCAAGGGCCGTCGCTGAGCCTTTTCAAAAATTTTTTAAACGCCTTCTCCAACTCAAACCAGAACGCTTAATGGAGGTATGAAAGATGGGAGACAAGACCAAGGTTCAGGTCAGCAAGCTCAAGCCCGGAAGGTACATTATTATTGATGGAGAGCCCTGCAGAATTGTTAACGTGACGGTTTCTTCCCCCGGAAAGCATGGTTCCGCCAAGGCCAGGATTGAGGCCGTTGGAATCTTCGACGGCAAGGTCAGGAGCATTGTTAAGCCGACCAGCGCGGAAGTTGATGTCCCAATCATCGACAAGCGCGTTGGCCAGGTCATAGCCATAACACCAGATACAGTCCAGATTATGGATATGGAGACTTACGAGCTCTACGACGTTCCCTTCGAGGGCGGCGTTGACGAGGAAGTGAGAGACCAGCTCAAGGAGGGTATAACCGTCGAGTACTGGGAAACCCTTGGTAGGATTCAGATTAAGAAGGTCAGGGGCGAGTGAGCCCCTTTCCCTGCACAACATTTTAAAGTCCCTTTTCTCGAAAACCCTGGGGTGGGCTTATGGTAAACTTCAGCGAGCTCATTCTCCGGAAGTTTATGAATATCGCTGGCTCTCGGTATGAGGAGATAATGAAGGCCTACCAAGAGTTTTTCCTGACGGAGGAAGAACTTCAGATTCCTGTGATAACTTCAATCCTATTCGTTGTTGATAGGTTTTCGGGTGATATACCAAGGGAAGTTTTTGACGTTTTATCCTCATACCCCGAGGCAAGGATTGACGTTGTTTACCTTGTGGACAGTGCCCTTTTCAGTTTAATACGCGAGACCCTTGGTGAGGAAGAGGCCGAGAAATTCAGGGAGAACGAGGAGTCCCTTGGAAGGCAGATATTGAAAAAAATAGAGGACGAGCTTTCAAAACTCGGGATGGACTATACCGTTGAGATAATCTTTGCCGATAAAGTTGACTTCGTCGAACATGAAACTGGGACTAAGGATTTACTGGTGATATCAAGGCACTTCGGTTCCGAGAGCGTGAAAACCCACAAGGTTAGCCCCGTCGTTTTCAGGATTGTTCAGGGCATTGAAAAACCCGTAATCGTTTACTGAGGTGGTATCATGAACGCGCAGGAGGTCATAGCACTTGCAGTCTTCCTTGGAGTTTATGCCTTCATAATAACGGAGAAAATCCACAGAACGGTCGCTGCCATGGTTGGTGCCAGTGTTGTTCTGCTTGTGGGCATAGTGCCCTGGGAAAAGGTTCCCGAGTACCTCGACCTCGGAACTATTCTCCTCCTCGCCGGGATGATGGTGGTTGTAAACGTCGCCAGGGAGAGCGGGCTCTTTGAGTACATCGCCATAAAGACCGCGAAGCTGTCGAAGGGCGACCCCATGAAGGTGCTCCTCCTCTTCTCGGTGGTTACGGCCCTTGTGAGTGCCTTCCTCGACAACGTTACGACCGTTCTTTTGCTAACCCCGATGCTTCTTTACATAACTAAAAAAATGGACGTCAACCCCGTCCCCTTTCTCCTCTCCGAAATCTTCGCCTCCAACATAGGTGGAACCGCAACGTTGATAGGAGACCCGCCGAACATCATGATAGGTTCGGCCGCGAAGCTAAGTTTCAACGAGTTCCTCCTAAACATGGGGCCGATAGTCATGGCCGACCTGCTTGTTGCAATACTCATCGTCTACGTTGCTTACAGGAATTCAATTAAAGTCAGTCCCTCGAAGAGGGCCGAGATTGAGAAGCTAATAATGGGGATGGATGAGAGGGACGCGATCAGGGACAAGGAGCTTTTCAGGAAGTCAGTGATAATAATCCTGGCCATTGTCCTTGGCTTCTTTCTCCATGACACCCTGGGTGTGGAACCAGCTGTCATAGCCCTTCTCGGGGCCTCGGCAATACTTCTCTGGAGCGGTTTTTCCCCGGAGGAAGCCCTTGAAAAGGTCGAGTGGGCAACGCTCTTCTTCTTCGGCGGGCTCTTTCTCATTGTCGGTGCCCTAGTGGAGACTGGTTTCATAGATGCACTTGCAGAAAAGATTATAAGTCTCATCCACAGTGAAGCCCAAGCAATATTCGTAATCTCGTGGTTCTCGGCAATATCTAGTGCAATCGTCGATAACATTCCCCTGACAGCCACAATGATTCCGCTGATAAAGGCAATGGGGTCAAGCATTAACCCTTACCCGCTCTGGTGGGCCCTTTCGCTCGGTGCTTGTCTCGGAGGAAACGGAACGGCGATAGGAGCGAGCGCCAACGTCGTCGTTATAGGAATCGCCCACAGAGAGAGCGTTAGGATAACCTTTGGCGAGTTCCTAAGGGTTGGCGCCGTGATAATGTTCTCGACCGTCGCCGTTGGTAGTTTAATGCTCTGGGTTAGGTACGGGCTGTGAGGTGTGGTCATATGAGGATACTCGTGCTCGTTGACGGCTCGAAGTGGAGCCAGAAGGCGGCCTTACACGCCTTTGCAATAGCCAAAGTAAAGAGGGCCAAGGTGGTTCTTTTCTCAGTTCTGGACAGGCGCGAGGCAAGGGCGGTCGCCTTCCATGCCAGCGTCAGGAGCGGCTCTCTCGAGGAAATCAAGCGCTTTGAGGAGACCCTCTGGGAGGAGAACAAAAGGAACGTGAAGGAACTGCTCACAACCCTGCTCGAACTCGGTCAAAAAGAGGGAGTGAACTGCTCCTTCAAGATAGCGGAGGGACCCGCGAGGGAAACAATACTAAAGGAGGCCAATTCGGGGAAGTATTCACTCGTCGTCATGGGTGCCTACGGTAAGAGCGGAAAGACGAGGATAGGCTCCCTCCTTGAGGAGGTCGTTGGCCACATTGAACCACCAGTGATGATAGTGAGGTAGCTTTAAAACCCCTCCCTCTTTTTTTGCTCCGGTGGTGGCATGGAGTTCCTGTACACCTACGAAACGTTTAGGCTTGAGCTTCCTCTAACCAACCCAGAGAACGCAAAGTACGTCATTTTTGGCGTTCCCTTCGACGGGACGACTAGCTACAAAGCGGGAGCGCGCTTTGGGCCGGCTCTCATCAGGCAGGCGACTCTCAACCTCGAAAGCTACATCCTCGATTACAACATTGACTTGGCGGAGCTTTCAATAGCGGACATAGGCGACGTTGCCATCGTTGCTGGAGACCCCAGAAAAACCGCGGATAGGGTCAGAGTAACCATTGAAGAGCTAAAAAAGGCGAATTCAAAAGCCCTACCAATCCTCCTTGGCGGGGAGCACTCCCAGACGCTTGGAGCGGTTAAAGCCTTGAGGCCCAAGAGCTACGTAGTCTTTGATGCACACCTCGACCTCCGCGATTCCTACGAGGATAATCCATACAATCACGCCTGCGTTGCAAGAAGAATAGCTGAGCTTGGGGTTCGTGAAGCGATGTTCGGCATCAGGAGCGGAACGAGGGAGGAAGTCGAGTTCGCCGAGAGAAGCGGAATCCCATGGGTTCATGCGAGGGACTACAGTTTTGATGCTTTCGTTGAGCTCGTTAAACCACTGCCTGAGCCCGTCTATCTCTCCGTTGACATAGACGTTTTTGATTTACCTCTCGTCCCGACGACGGGAACTCCTGAGGCAGGCGGATTAAGGTTCTGGGACGTTGTTGAGGCCATAGAGTGGCTCGTCGATAACAAGAGGATAGCGGGCTTCGACATAATGGAAGTCGCCGGAGAAACGCTGGGTAACCCAACAGCTTTAACTGGAGCAAAGCTCCTCTTCTATTTCATTGGGGCAATAGAAAAAATGGGAGGATTATGAGACCCTTGCTCTCTTCTTCTCATGGTATTTTCTCATCCTGTCTTCGACGGTTTCATGCTCAAGGAGTTTGCTCTTGAGGAACGGCACCCACAGGGTCTCTGTTATGACGGAAGCCAGCACAGTGATTACCGTTACCGCAAGGATTACCTCGCCCCAGTAGACGGTTAATGTGTTGCTGTGATATTTCATTGCAAGGCTAAGGGGCAACGCTGCGAGCGCTGACGGAACAACTCCCCTTGGCCCTTCGAGGGCTATAAAGAGATACTCCTTGAGATTCCACCACTTGAGAATTAGAAGGGCAGCTATGGGTCTTGCCACGAGCATTATGAAGTATGCAACGAGTATTCCCCTCCAGAGATTATCGGTGAGCGGTTTAAGGTCAAGGCTCGCCCCAAGGAGGACGAAAATAAATATCGTTGATATTGCAGCAAGACTCTCGTTGAAGTGGACTTCCTTCTCTATAGCTTTCATGACCTTGTTAAGAATCTGCGGTTTTTCCCTCTTGCCGAACACCTTGTAATTACCGAGGATTATCCCGGTAACGGTGGCGACAAGGTAGCCCGAAGCTTGGAGGGCTTCTCCAATCATAAAACCGCTAAAGGCCAGGAAGAGTGAAAAAATTTCAATCTCCGGGAACTCGAATATCCTGGTCTTTTTGATGAACCAGTAACCGAAGGTTCCGACGGCTATGCCAACCACTATTGAGACAACAACCTCATAGAGGAAATATGCCACTGCGGCACCGTATACGCCCATGTGGGAGCTCATGCTGGCGAAAAGTCCACCGCTGGCCTGAGGAACCAGCATAGCAACTGCAACCGCCGTCAAGACTATGCCAAGAGGGTCGTTGAATATTGACTCCGTCACAATTGTCGTTTCAATGTCCTGCTTGACCCGGTACTGGCGGAAGAGGGGAATCAGAGTCGCTGGGTCAGTTGCACTGATTATCGCACCGAAGAGAAAGCCTATGAGTAACGGTGCGTGGAAAATCCATGAGAAGAACCATGCCGCAAGAAGAGCCGTGATGAGCAGTCCAACGGTATCGAGGGTTGCTATGGTTGGCAGATTCCTCTTGAGCAGTTTCCAGCTCAGGTTGTGTCCCTCCGTAAACAATATCATAACCAGACCGAAGACACGGACGTAATCAAAAAGCTCGTGTGCAATATCCCTTGGCATTAGTGTGGCTATCGGCCCAAGTATCATCCCCGCTATTATGAAGAGCGGAACGTAGGAGATGTTGTACCTTCTACTTATAATCATTGCAATTATTCCCGAGCCCAGCACCGCCACAAGGACCTTTGCCATAACGTCCACTGCCATGTTTATCGCCTCCTGTTGGTCGTTTTCCGTGTCAACAAAGAGAATTTAAAGCTTTCTCCAGGTATTTTTAAGGATTAGGACTCTCTAACGATAAAGTTTCGAGAGAAAAGCTTTGAAATTGGTTTTTATGTATAGAAAGTTGAACCACTTACCACAGGTAAATGCCCTCGATTGCATAGTAATAGGCACGGTAGATGTCCTTCTTGGTCACGACACCAATGAGTTTGCCGGTTTCATTAACAACGGGAAGGAGGTTCTGATCGTTCATCAGGATTTTTTCAAGGGCATCTTGGGCTGTTTCCATCGGCGTTACCACGGCAAAGCTACGTCTCATAAACCTTTCAACGGGAAGTTTCTTGATTGATGTTGATTTTCCCAGAATATCGGGGACGCCCACTATACCAACGACCCTACCCTCATCATCAACAACTGGAAGAAAATCGTGACCAGTGTGAGCTATTATACTCTCAACTTCAATGAGCGGTCTCTTTTCATTGATTTTAACAACGTCCGTGCTCATTATCTCGTGAACCGCTATCGTTTCGAGAATCAACGGCCTTCCGGTTTTTATTCGGATTCCTTTCTTCTCGAGTTTAATTGTATAGATAGATGAACCTTTGAAGAATGCTCTAGCGGTTAAAAACGCTACAACTGAAGTCAATGCAACACCCGGTGAGTAGGCGTAGGTGCCTGACATCTCTGTTATCATTATTATCTGCGTCAGCGGGGCCTGTGTTGACGCGGAGAAAAATCCCGCCATTCCCGCCAGGGCATAGGCCTCAACGTTTGAGGGGATAAAATGGGAAACAACGACACCGAATGCAGAGCCCAGCATCGTTCCGATGAACAGACTTGGGGCGAATATTCCTCCCGAAAACCCAGAACTTATCGCAAGAAGGGTCGCGACCATTTTAGCGACGGCCAGTATCAGGAGAGTTTCAAGTGTGAACTTACCGAGAAGAGCGTCTTTTATACCCCCGAACCCCACCCCAAAAATGCCATCGTGGGGAAACAGCATTCCTATCAATCCTATCCCAATGGCACCGATAAAGAGACGTAGCTCAAAAGAATACCTCCGGGAAAGCTCATCAAAAAAATCCGTCGCCCTGTAGAGTGCCCTTGTGTACCCATAACCTATTAGACCAAGGATAATACCGAGGAAGAAATAGAAGGGAATTCCAACTAGAACACTTATTGAGGGGTTAAGAACCGGGAAGCGTACAGGGTTGTGGAGAACCACGAGCGTTATAGCGTTTCCAATTATGGCAGAGACAAATATCGGGACGAGGTTTATCGTTATTGCGCCCATGTAGATTACTTCGAGGGCAAAAAACGCCCCTGCGAGGGGTGTGTTGAAGGTTCCCGCTATTCCCGCGGCAAGACCGCAGGTGGTTATCAGTTTTCTGGCTTGGGATTTGGGTAGCCTCTCGGCTAGTGCAGAATCAAGCGCCGCCCCTATAAAGGCGGAGGGACCTTCACGGCCCAGCGGTGCACCTGAGCCTATGGAAATCGCCGTTGCGAGGGTTTTTAGAAAGGCCAGCTTTGCCCCTATCTTCCCGCTCTTGAATATTATACCCTCTATGACCTCCGGAACACCGTTGCCCCTCAGTTCCGGGTACTTCTTGACCATAGGGGCAATCAGAAACGCTCCGAGAACTGGGAGGAGTATGTAGCCGAAGTTTATTCCCCCAACGGTAAATGAGACCTCCGAAAGGACTCTTCTAAAAAAGAGGTTGTGGAAGGCGTCTATCATCAGCCTGAAGATTAGGGCACCCAGACCACCAACTAATCCTGCTATAGCAGAAATTCCAAGGAGTATCGACCACTTTTCGACATATCTTCTGAGATCCCATTCCCTGTTCATGGTCTCAACCGAAGAAGGCTCCCATCATGTCCATTTGCTCCTCACTCATGCTCTTTATCTTGAACTCTGACATCTTTCCCTTGAGCTTCTCGTATTCTTCACCGGTTATCTCCTTAGCCTCGCCGTTCTCGACGAGGTAGAATATGCCGTAGTCAGGGTCGCGGTAGGCAACCAGAAACTTCTCGACCTCGATGTCGTCAAAGTTAACGAAAATGACGTTTCCACCGGTGTAAGGTCTCTTGCACTTGAAGGGAAAGCTTGATGAATTGAGCATGGCATCACCCAGAGCTTGGTTGGCCTTCTCTCCGTTTATCTCGGTCCAGAAGGGTCTCCCCTCGAAGTCGCCCTCAACAACTATTAGGAACCTCTGGCCGTCGAGCTCCACTACAGGCGCTCCCTTCTCCTGAAGTATCTTAAACAGCTCGCCGATTGTCTCGGCGTTTCTGAGTGATGCCACAAATCCCTCGACTTTCATGATATCACCGTTTTCAACTCTAAAATCTGGGTTATAAGGGTTTGGGAGAAGCTTTTTAGATTGTCCACAGGACTTTCCACGGTGGTGGAATGCTCGTTGATGCCGACCTTCACATTCATTCGCGCTATTCAAAGGCCGTCTCAAAGGCAATGACGGTTCCCAACCTCGCCGAAAACGCGCGCTTTAAGGGTCTATCCATCGTTGGAACGGGCGACATACTGAACCCGATGTGGGAGAGGGAACTCCTCAGATATGCCAGAAAAGTTGATGAAGGCACCTACGAGAGGAACGGGATAAGGTTTCTTTTGACGACGGAAGTCGAGGACAACAGAAGGGTCCACCACGTCCTGATTTTCCCGAGCATCGAGACCGTGAGGGAGATGCGCGAGAGGCTAAGGCCCTATTCGAGCGACATTGATACAGAAGGGAGGCCCCACCTGAGCCTCTCGGCCTCTGAAATAGCCGACCTTTCAAACGAGCTCGACGTTCTCATAGGTCCGGCCCATGCATTCACTCCTTGGACAAGCCTCTACAAGGAGTACGACAGTCTCAAAGAAGCCTACGACGGGACGAGAATTCACTTCCTTGAGCTTGGCCTTTCCGCTGATAGCGAGATGGCCGACATGATAAAGGCCCACCACGGGCTGACCTATCTAAGCAACAGCGACGCTCACTCACCGATGCCCCACCGCCTAGGCAGGGAGTTCAACCGCTTCGATGTTAAGGAGGCAACCTTTGAGGAGATTAGAAAAGCCATCCTCAAACGGGGTGGCAGGAGAATCGTTCTCAACGCCGGTCTCGACCCTAGGCTTGGCAAGTACCATCTCACTGCATGTTCGCGCTGTTACACCCACTATTCTCTTGGGGAGGCCAAAGCTTTCAAATGGAAATGTCCCAAGTGTGGTGGGAGGATAAAGAAGGGGGTGAGGGACAGAATTCTGGAGCTGGCCGATACCAACGAAAGGCCTGAGGACAGGCCTCCCTATCTAAAGATGGCTCCTTTGGCGGAGATAATAGCGATGGTAATAGGCAAGGGGGTCGAAACAAAGGCAGTGAGGGTAATCTGGGAGCGCTTTTTGAGGGATTTTGGAAGCGAGATTAGGGTTCTAGTTGATGTGCCAGTTAAAGAGCTCGCCAGGGTTCATGAGGACGTTGCGAAAGCCATCTGGGCCTACAGGAACGAAAAACTAATCGTAATCCCCGGCGGGGGAGGAAAGTACGGGGAGATAAGACTTCCGGAGGAGATTAGGAGGGCAAAAATAGAGGAACTGGACAGCGTTGATGTCGAGCTTCCCGGGGAAAAACCAAAGCAGAGGAGCATAACGGAGTTCCTGGGGGTGAAACATTGAGAGAATCCGAAATCATCGAGCTCTTTCTCAGGCATCTCAAAAGGCAGGGTGATTTGCCTCTCGGGGACGATGCAGGGGCGATAAGATTCGGAAAGGCATGGCTTGTTGCTACAAACGACATGCTCGTCAGAAAGACCGACGTTCCGGATATAATGACTCCCGAGCAGGCCGGCTTTAAGGTGGTAACGATGAACGTGAGCGATGTCTCCGCTATGGGGGCCAGGCCCATTGGTTTTCTCTTCTCGCTTGGTATCCCCCCTGATTTAGGCGTCGACTACCTCAAAGGGATAGCGAGGGGGATTGAGAATGCCCTAGAATTCTACGAGGTCCCCGTTTTAAGCGCCGACACGAACGAGGCCGACGATTTGATAATAGACGGCATCGCCCTTGGAATAACTGAGAGACTCCTCACCCGCTCAGGGGCAAAACCTGGCGAGCTGGTCTGCGTTACCGGGGATTTAGGGAGGGCCCTAGCCGGCTATCTGGTCTGGAAAAACAAACTCGATGTATCCGGACGAGTTAAGAGAAGACTCTATGAGAAGTTCCTTGAACCCAAAGCGAGAGTTCTGGAGGGACTGGCTCTTTCAAAGGTGGCTAGCTCCGCAATAGACGTAAGCGATGGTCTGGCCAAGGAGCTCCACCTGTTGGCCAAGATGAGTGGAGTCGGGGTTGAGGTTTACCCTGATAAACTGCCCGTCGGAGAAGGCGTAAAGAAAGTTGCAGGGCTTTTGGGCCTTGACCCCATAGAGCTGGTTCTTGCGAGCGGTGAGGAATTCGAGCTTGTCTTTACTATAAAGCCAGAATTAGCTAAGGAGCTTGGTATCGAGTTCTCCGTAATCGGAAGGGTTGTTGAGGGGAATGGCGTTTACGCCATCGTGGATGGTAAGAAAAGGAAGATTCCACCCCTCGGCTGGGAGCATCTGGGAAATCCAAAGCCTATAACACCCGACATTAAATGAATTCCGTACGCTCAGTAGTATCAAAATGGAACTGATAACCAGAGTTCAGCAGGTCAGATACGCGACCCACACTACTTCCTACTTGCCGTGGCCCCATACTACTTTAGCGTTCTCCTCTTCGCAGTCCGCTGGGGATACGTGCTTCGGGGTATGGGCGTTGAGGTCCCTATAGGTGAGCTCTTCAAAGCGAACCCCGCTGGCCTCTTCATGAACAACATAACGCCGATGACCCGTGGTGAGGTTCCCCAGAATCCTGATGGGTCTCCAAACTTCGCGGCGTTCCCATTGGGATATCCTTAGTCGATGTATTTATGAGGGAATCCTCGAGTCAATTCCCGTGATAATCATGGTTGCACTCGGTTTTCTATACGTTACTTCCGCCCAAGCTCTTTTTCTAATACCCCTAATGGGCGGTAGGGTCTTAATCTGGAGTTTATTGAGCTGACCCTGCGCGCGTTTCGCATTGAGCTATCCCCAGAGGATGGGGATAAGATAGTTTCCCTAAGGAAGTGCAACGACATAAACATCATTGGAATTGGAGCCAGCTCCCTCGTCTGTGTTCTGACGTCCTGAGGCTCAAACTAATCACAATGGCCTTTGGAGAAGGTCTCGATTCTCGTTCTCGTCTTTATCTCCGTTGTGAACCTTATACCCGGAATAGCCGTTTTTATTCCCTGTGGCCTTGGCGTTGTTAAGAGTGGCCTCGTTGGGACGCTGACGTATGTAGGCCTGCGCCGGCACTGGCCATCTCGGTGGTAATACTCGAAAGGTTTATCTCCTATGTGCTGGGTAGCCTATTGGGACTCATAGTGCTCCTAACCTCCGGGGGAAGGGAAGTATGGAGAGCCTTAAAATCGCGCTAGTGAGCGACTGGTATTACCCTAAGCTCGGTGGCGTTGCCGTCCACATGCACGACCTCGCGCTTTACCTCAGGAGATTAGGCCACGAAGTTGCCATAATCACTAACGACCGTGAGACCGGCAAGGAGGCCGAGCTGAAGGGGGCCGGAATAGATTTAATCAAAGTTCCAGGTTACACGCTGGGTAGTGTTGGAATCAACATGAGCGTCTTTTCTCACAACGCCTCCAGAATGATTCCCTACATCGAGGGCTACGACGTCGTCCACGGCCAGCACGCGTTTACCCCTCTGGCACTGAAGGCAGTCTCCGCTGGCAGGAAGATAGGAAAGGCAACGCTGATAACAACGCACAGCATAAACTACGAGAACTCCTCAGTAATTAAAGCACTGACCAGGATTACGTTTCCCTACTTCAAATACCACCTCAGAAATCCCAACAGAATAATAGCAGTTAGCAAAGCCTCAAAGGACTTCATAAGGCGTTTCACCCGCGTTCCAGTGGAGGTAATCCAGAACGGAGTCAACGTGGAATTTTTTGATATACCTCTTTCAAAGGAGGAAGCCAAGGAAAAGCTGGGTCTCGGTGAGAGGGTAATCCTGTACGTGGGCAGGCTGGAGCCGAGAAAAGGGGCGAGAACCCTTATAAACGCCATGAAACACGTCAATGGGACGCTTCTCGTAGCCGGTCAGGGGAGTATGCTCCCCCTTCTGAGGGAAAGGGCCAAACTCATTGGCGTTGGGGACAGGGTTCGTTTTCTGGGGATGGTCGAATACTCTAAGCTCCCACTCCTCTACCGCGCCAGTGATGTCTTCGTTCTGCCGAGTCTCAGCGAGGCCTTTGGAATAGTTCTCCTTGAGGCGATGGCCTCTGGCGTACCAGTTATAGGAACCCGTGTAGGTGGAATTCCTGAGATAATAGAAGGCTGTGGTATCCTGGTTCAACCGAGAAACGCCAGAGAGCTAGCCAACGCGATAAACCTTGTCCTCAACAACCAGAGTGTTGAGAAGAGGCTGAGCCGTCTCGGGAAGAGGAGGGTTGAGAGAGTCTATGACTGGAACGTGGTTGTAAGGAGAATTGTCTCCCTCTATCGCGAGGTTCTCAACGAGGTGGCTGTGAATGGGTAAAATAGTCATGCTCACCTTTGACGTTGAGCGGGACTGTCCTCCCTTCGCGGAGACAAAGAGGGGAGTGGAGGATGGCCTCCCGAGGGTAATGGACCTGCTTGAGGAGTTTGGAATCAAGGGGACTTTCCTCTTCACTGGAAGAATCGCGGAGGAGTTCCCGGAACTGGCAAGACGCGCCGGTAAAAAGCACGAGCTCGGCTGTCACGGCTTGGAACACGAGCGCTTTGACAGGCTGTCTGTTAGAGAAGCAGAGAGCAGGCTGGTGAAGGCCAAGGAAACGCTGTCTCAATTTGGGGAGGTTATCTCTTTTCGGGCGCCGAACTTTCAGTTTCCAGACGAATACTATGGAATTCTGGCAAAGCTTGGTTTCAAGGTTGACTCAACAAAGGCCAAGCACAAGGGCTGGAGGAAGGGTGTCGCAGAGTTCAACGGCCTTCTTGAGGTTCCAGCTACGACAACTTCGATAGTCACAAGGCTTCCATGGGCCCTCCAGAGGGGTTTTCACAAAAGGTTCGAGAGCCCGGTAGTTTACATCTTCCACCCCTGGGAGTTCGTGGACATGTCCAAAAGGCTCAGGCCCGACTGCTGGTTCGGAACTGGGAGGGGAGCCCTTGAAAAGTTGAGAAAGCTGATTGAGTTCCACCTTGGAAACGGCGCTAGATTCATGACCCTCAAGGAGTTCTACGAGGGATACCAAAAGCTTAAACGCACGATAGGATAGTTAAAGATGGTGAGAGGCATGCGCGAGGCGATGTGGTGGGAGCCACTCGATAACAACCGTGTGAGGTGCAGGCTCTGCCCGCTTAACTGTATAATCAGCGAGGGGAAGAGGGGTTCCTGTAAGGTTAGGAAGAACATAGGTGGAAAGCTCTACACCCTTAACTACGGAAAGGTCTCTGCAATCGGTGCCGACCCCGTTGAGAAAAAACCACTCTTCCACTTCTGGCCGGGTTCGTGTGCCCTTTCAATAAGCTCGGTCGGCTGTAACATGCACTGTAAGCACTGTCAAAACTGGGAGATTAGTCAGGCTGATGAGAGCTTTCCTTACCTTCATGACATGAGTCCAGAGATGGTAGTGGCAATAGCGAAGCGCTACTCTTGTGAGAGCATAGCATACACCTACAACGAGCCGGTTATCTGGTACGAGTTCGTTCTCGATACCGCGAAGCTCGCTAAAAGAGAGGGAATCTACAACCTCCTCATAACCAACGGCTACATCAACGAGGAACCATTTAGGGAGTTGGCCCCTTACATCGACGCTATGAACATAGACATCAAGGCCTTCAGTGATGAGTTCTACATGAAGATAGCGAGCGTGCCGAGCGGTGAGCCGAGCAGGAGAACGGCGGTGATGGCCAAGAAGGAATTCGGAATCCACGTCGAACTGACATACCTTATAATCCCGACGCTCAACGATAAAGCGGAAGAAATCCGGGCCTTCGCCCGCTGGGTTGTGGAAGAGCTTGGCGACGATACGCCGGTCCACTTCTCTCGCTTCTTCCCCCACTACAAGCTGAAACACCTCCAACCAACGCCTCTAGAGACTATGGACATGGCCTACCGCATAGCTAAGGAGGAGGGCTTGAAGTTCGTCTACATCGGCAATGTGCCCGGTCATCCGGGGGAAAACACATACTGCCCGAGGTGTGGAAAGCCTTTAATAGTCCGCTGGGGTTTCGAGATTACCGAGTACAACATCACCGAAGATGGAAGGTGCAGGTACTGCGGTGAGAGGATTCCCATCGTAGGGACGTACACAAAGAAAAGTTATCCGGGTATGTGGTGGTGAAAATGGAAAAGATTGAAGCGATTTTCTATATTGAAGGCCTTTCCAACGACAAGAAAGCTTTGGAAAGCGCTATAGAGAATATCGTGAACGAGTTGAAAGGGGAGACTCTGGTCGAGGTTAAGGACGTTCATGTTGAGGACATAATTGAGAACAAGGATGAGCTCCTGAAGTACTCTGGGGTGGTTGAGGCTAAGGTTGTGGGAACTTTTGGAGAACTCGTCAAGGCAGTTCTAAAATACGGACCCGCCATTGTGGAGATTCTCTCCCCCGGAAAATTGGAGCTGGACTCGAAGGAGCTTATGAAAGTCCTTGGGGAAGTTGCACTCGTAATGGGGAAGTTAATGAACAGATTTGGAAGCCTTGCGGCGTATCCTGACCTGAGCGACGTTCCAGAGCCTAGGATTGGCTACTCACGGGAGGAAATTGAGTCAATGATTCTCGACGACAGGTTTATCCGTTATCGCATTGTAATTGAGGTCTCGGGCAAAGACAAGGAGTCCATTGAGAAAACCATGAAAAAGGCGCTTTCAATAGAGGGATGCCTGATAAACGTGCTGGCCGTGGAGGGCTCTGAAGAGGCTGGAGAGTTTAAGGGGCTTCTGGCGGTAGAACTTCTGTCAACTTTCGAGACACTGTTCCAGCTCGTTGGAAAGTATGCACCCGTTGCAATATCCATAATCGAACCAGAGATAATAGACGTAACCGCAGGAGAGCTTCAGAACGCCCTGACTGACATTGGTGGCTTTGTCAATGAACTCACTAGCAGACCAGTTAAAAGGGCTTTAATGTCTGACGGATGATATTATCGGCAAAAGGCGAATTTGCCATAGGCATTTAGTTAAGCTTTCTTTTATCATTTACGGCAATCGGCGAGCTTTTTTTGGCCAGTGAAAGGGTCTGAAAGCGAAAAGTATATATACCCTTTGGCTCCCAAATGACAGTGACAACACTTAGATGGGGCTTTAGCCCAACAACTTAAGGAGGTGTTGTGAAATGAAGGTGAAGAAAATCGCGGCACTTGCCGTTGGTGCCGCAATGATTGGTGCAACCATAGGCTTCGCTAGTGCCACCACTGTCCCGAACATCCCAAAGAGCTTTTTCGTCAAGTCTGATGGTACTCCGAACGTTAAAATCGTGGTTGGAAGCAACGCTGCTGCTATGGACGTTGCGAGCGCCGCTGACATAGCTGTTGCCCTTGGAAGTCTGCTCTACACCACCAAGCAGGTTGAGGCTCAGAACGCTTACGTCAAGATTAAAGAGGTTATCCCACCTGCTACCGAAGCTATGTGGACCATCTACGCTTACAACTACACCACCATCACCGAGGACCACGGGATAAACAACATATCTTCAGTTGGATGGGCCACCAGCTACGACCAGCTTCCAGCTGACTACTGGTACAACGGTGCCGCTTTCACCGCCAATTACACCGAGTGGGAGAGCGCCTTTGAGGTTCCCGTTACCCTGACAGGTAAGGACAAGGCTGGCGACTACAGCGTCGACTGGCACGTTACCATCGCCAACCCCGAGCTCAAGAGCCTTGACCCTGCTAAGTGGAACATGACCGCCCCGCCCAAGAAGGCTGACCTTGTCGTTGCCCCGGGTAAGCTCAACATACTCGTTGACTACGTCCTCTACAACTACAGCGTCACCACTACCAAGACAGTAGTTCTCGGTAAGCCCGAGTGGGGTACCACAGAAGTCACCAAAAACGTTACCAACTACTACATCGGCGATGCCGAGGAGGTTGCCGCCAACGGTGGAACCATAGTCAGTGAGGTCTTCCCGGGAGTTAGCGCTGGCATGGACTTCACTGTATTTGGTCACAGCTATCACGTTCTTGAGGTCGGAAACGACACGTTCACGGCCGGTATGATTCCGTCCGACAACCCGATGTGGTATGAAATTGGCCAGAGCAAGACCATACCCGGAACCAACTGGGTCGTTACTGTCCTTGACATCAACCTCCAGGAGACCAGGGCACTCATCATAGTTAAGGATGCCGCCACCGGTGCCCAGACCGGTCAGGTCATCCTCAACAAGGGAGAGCCGGTTTACTTTGTCGAGGAGAATGGCCAAGTTGAGACCTACGACAGCCTTAGCGCCGCCGGTGGAAAGGCGAACCTCGTGCTCACTCTCGAAGACACCTTCGTTGGTATCGACAACCACATCATAGCAAGCATTTCCGCTGAGTACGACATTGAGACCCTTGGCCCAGTCTTCCACCCGGCTGACGGATGGAACGCCACCGTTAAGACCGCCCTCAAGAACGGTGTCTGGTACATCACCAACATAACCCTCGTCAACGACAAGACCCTCGAGGGCAACCCGATTGACGTCTTCGGTGTCTACGACCTCAAGTATAAGTACGTTCAGAAGGGCTACGACAAGTACTACAACCCGGCCACCGGTGAGTTCGTCTACGCTCAAAAGGGAGAGCAGTACATAGTCGCCTACGCCTACATCTGCCTCAAGGATAAGGAGGGTCAGGTTATCGAAAAGGAGCTCAAGATCGGCGACCAGATACCTGACAGCGGCTACACCATCGAGGGCATCTACACCACCACAGTGGTTCCCAAGCCGGTTACCCAGCCGATAGTCTACATGGACTACGAAATCAACATCAGCGACCCAGGAAGCAACCTCATCCTCGTCGGTGGCCCCGTTGCTAACAGCGTCACCAAGTACCTTGTCGAGCACAACATAAGCAAGGTCGACTGGTACAACAGCCCAGGTGACGTTGAGTACATTCCAAAGGCTCTTGACGGCTACGACGTCGTTATCGTCGCCGGTGCAACCAGGAACCAGACCAGGGTTGCCGCTGAGGCCCTTATGAAGTACATTGCGGAGCTCGCCAAGGAGTGAGCTCTTTTCTCCCTTTTCATTCCCGTTTCTTGTCCGGGAGGTTTTTTGAATGAGCAGAAAGGTAGTTGCTTTAATCATCGTTCTGCTCGTCGTGTTGGCGCCGGTTTCTTATGTTCTCTACGGCTACTCAAAGTTCTCCGCAGTCCTAAATCCAGGGGCCCCAATGGGAGAGTCTCATTACATAGTGCTGTACTCGGGAGATAAATTCTACGTTCTTAACCCCTCCCAGTATGAGAGTATCAAAAAATCACTCCCGCCGGGCTCAAAGGTATTTAACATAACGCTCAAAAGCTACATAACCGGCAGTCCGGAGGTTGACCTCAACATTACGTTAAGGAGTCTGTACGACAGGTTTGTTATAGTCATTGGAAACCCAAGTGTCCAGGAATGTAAATCAAATCCACAACTATATCCCGGAAGTTGCCAGTTTAGAACGGTCGCAGTTACCGAAGTTTCTGCACTAGTTTCAAGCATATTCTCAATGAACTACTACCTGCTAGCTAAATCCAAGGGTTACGACAATACTAGTGCGAAGGAATATGCCTACGAACAAACCCAGCTCAGGCACGATATTGCTTACCTAAGCTTCTGGACAAAGTTCGACATTGGCAGGGGTGCTCTCGGGAATGATAAAGTCCTAACAGTGCTTCTCATAGGCCCGGCTGAAGGAGCAAAATGCAACTGCGTTTATGCTCCCAGAAAAGGCCTCCTGGTGATAGAGGGTAAAACCGACGAAACCCTTCGTGCGGAGGTAGTCCTCATCGAGAACATAATAGGGTTCAAATGGCCTGAGGGGAAGAATCCCCAGATAGTTTCGGCTACAGGCTGATTTTTCCGCCCAGTATTTCCCTTTTGTCCTCACTAATGAGGTTGAAAAACTCGTCCTCGCTTTTAAAAGGTCTCTTCACGAGTATTCTGACGGCAGTTTTCCTCCCGATTCCCGGAACAAGCTCCAAAACCTTGGGGCTTTCTCGGTTAATGTTTATTGGAACCGGAATTCCGGTAATGCTCCTGAAGCCGTGGTCAACTATAAGGACGTCGTAGAACCTGTTCAGGGGGATTTGCTTTGGAATTCCAACGATGAGTGGATAGCTCCCAATCTGCCTCCCGTAGGTCAACCCGTTGTCGAAAACCTCCGCACGAACGTCCCTCAGGACAGTCCCAACTGGGACGACCCGTTTGAGCATCGGTAAATCAATCTCGTGTCTTATTTTGTGTCTATAGTGCTGGATTAGCCGTTTATGCTTCTCAGTCTTAACCTTGCTCCTCATGTGCCACAGGGGTGTTCCGGGGAAGACGACCACCTGCCGGATGTTTATCCTCCTCACCATGAGGCCATTGTCGAGGAGCCTCTTGAGGAACTGGAAGGTTATCTCGTAGCTCTTTTTTGTCTCTCCCGGAAGACCGAAGATTATGTTTATCCCGGGCAGAAGCCACGGCATCCCGTTGTAGCCCCTCCTCGCGCCGACCTCGTTGAGAATTCTAATGGCCTCGTAGGTTTCCTCGGCAGTCGCGTTCAGGTTGTTGAGCTTGGCCACATGAGGGTCGGCACTCTCAAGGCCGAAGGCGACAACGTTTCCCGGTGTGCCGTACTTTATGAGGGCCTTTGCAATCCTTATACTCTCCTCGGGATAGTTGGCTATCACTGCTGGGTTGGCGTTGTCGACGTGGAGCGTTTTAACATCAGAAGCAACAGAACGTATTCCTGCAAAGAGCTTCTCTATCGCCTCGGGGTTTGGAATCGGGACCCTGCCGTTCGGTTTCGCCATGTACGAGAAGATACAGCTCTGCCTTCCAACCCGGAAGTGCCTCACTCCAAGCTCGTAGAGAACCTTTACTTCGGCAACAACGTCCTCAACCGGTCTGTCTTCGACGGTTCTGTATCTCACTGGCTCGGTGCAGAAGGAGCAACCGCCTATACCCATCGCCTTTGGACAGCCACGCTGGGTCTCAATCTCGACTATTACAAAATCCGGGAAGTCTGGGAACTGCTTAACGACCTCAGCACCGAAAATTGCGTAATCGCGTAGCTCTTCGTAGGTTCGAAACCTGAGGGGGTCGGCGTCCTTTGGATTTCTCAAGTAGTCAAAGAGAAAGGCCTCCAGGTCGCCATAAACCACGTGGTCAAAGACGCTTTCCGCCAACTGGAGCTCCCTGCTCGTAATTTTGATTCCACCCATCGATGCGGAGCCCATGAAGGCTGGCCCACCGAGGATTTTAACAGCCTTCAAATCCCTTATGAAGCGTGCTATCTCCTCAACGCTCCCCGGGACGGCGGAGAGGTATTTGCCCGGCGTGTGAAGACCGCCAATGTAAACCACTACATCGGCCTTTTCAAGAATCGCCCTAACCTTGGGGAAGTTGGGAGTTTTGTTCTTCGTCGCTATACCTTTTTCCCCCAGAAACGTGGCCCTCAGGTCATCTATTGTGAGATAAAAAATCCTAGCTTCATTTCGAGCCTTTCTCACAGCTCCGTAAGCGTATCTAGGGTAAATTCCGAGATACGGCGGAACTCCAAGGCCGGCCGGTTCATCAGTGTAGCCATCTATGAGGACAACCTTCATGGCACCAACTCCCCGATGGGTTTTAAAAACCAATCGGCCTATAGCGCTGGGGATTACCTATGGATAAGGGAGCCATGCCCCAGTGGGTTGATGACGTTATCGACGAGCTTTCCAGACTCGGACCCGAGGGCGTTTTCTCTCACCTGATTTCTCAGGAGTTAAAACGGGCGGAGCTATACCACGAGCTCTACGAACTGAGCATGGAGGTCACCTGGGATGAGAGGGTTCCGAAGCTCTTCAAGACCCTCTATGAGAACTCACTGAAGAGGGCCGAGGAGTATGTTAACCTCTTCCACGAGCTCTTTCCGGGGAAGCCAATAGAACCGCCGGCAATCAAAGCCCCCGGTCCAAGAATTCTTAGGGATAGGCTCTGGAAGCTGGTCTATTCCGGCAACGTCGGTGAGGTTATTGAGTACCTCCTCCAGGTCGAGGAGCTCTTCGACAGAATCCTGGAAAAACTTGAGAGTTCTCTTTTAGGGGAGGC
Source organism: Thermococcus sp. (assembly GCF_015523185.1). Lineage (NCBI taxonomy): Archaea > Methanobacteriati > Methanobacteriota > Thermococci > Thermococcales > Thermococcaceae > Thermococcus > Thermococcus sp. The sequence continues at coordinate 46,249 of NZ_WAKV01000004.1, read as the reverse complement.
TAAAACAACCCTTCTCAGGGCCAGGGAACTGGAGAACACGAACAGGAAACTCCTAAGGGAGCTCTACCATGAGCTCACCGGAAGGGAGCCCCTATAATCCCCTCCTTCGCCAGGTAGGTCTCTATCTCCTTTACATCCCCCGGCGAAAGTTGAAAAACCCTCATCTCAGCGTGGGGAACCGAGTTAAGGACGTCCTTTAGAGCTTTCAGCTTTCTTTTGTCAATCCCGAGCATATGGGCCGACTTTTTAAGGGCAGAGGCAACGGTGCTCCTCCTGTGCTGGAAGAGAGCCCTCACGAGGTTCTCGTCGAGTTCCACACGCTCGTCCCTCGGCTTTGGTTCAATCACAACAACGGCCGAATCAACCTTAGGTCTCGGCCAGAAGGCACCTTTGCCAATCCTCTCGACGAGCTCAACATTGGCCTTCGCCTGCACCATCAGCGAGAGGCGCGAGTAATTCTTGTCGCCGGGCTTTGCAACCATTCTCTCTGCGAACTCGAGCTGGTATATCAAAACTGCCCTCTCAAAGTCGTGTCTTAAAAGCTTGAACGTAACGGGGGAGGAAATCTGGTAGGGGAGGTTTGAGACCATCTTATCAAAGTCGGGCCACTCAACCTTGACGGCGTCACCCTCAATCAGCTCGACGTTGGGCCAGCCGTACTCCTTCCGAAGAATCTCAATAATCCTTTTGTCCTTCTCGATGGCGTAGACCGTTCCGGCCCTCTCGGCGAGTTTCTTCGTGAGAACCCCAAGCCCGGGTCCTATCTCCAGGACGGTGTCTTTTTCACTAATCTCAGCCCTCTCCACGTTCCGCTCTATTATGTCCGGCACGATGAGAAAGTTTTGTCCGAGGTCCCGGTTGGGTCTGAGGTTATATTTGTAAATAAGGGAGAAGAGCTCGTCCCTCATCCCCTGAAAATCCTCCTGTGGCCGACGAAAAGTTTGTAGCGATCCTTGTCCTGTAGCTCATCAACGATTCTCTTGGCTATCATCTTGACCGGGTCGGGCAAGCCCTTAACCCGTTTTTTGAGGTCCTCAAAGCTCTTAAACGGCTCTCTCTGCCTCTCCTCAATGATTTCCCACATGTGCTTCTTTCCTATCCCCGGCAAAAGCTCCAGGCTGTGGAGCCTGTTGGTTATCGGCGGTGCAACGTTGAAGAACTGGACGAACCTTTCCTCGTTGTTCTTAACAATCTCCTCAACAACGTAGGGAAGCTCGGCCTTGGCCGTATCAGTAAGGTCGTTGTAGGCTATCTTCCTGTTGATGAGCAGGATTTTGTCCCTGTTGCCTTTGCCTATGAAAACCCTCTCGTAGAGCATCAAATCATCCTTCGGGGTGACCTCGAGGAGCGTGAAGGCTTTCTCACCGAGAACCTGGGCAACTGGCTTCCCGCTTCGCCTTCCAGTTGATAAGTCAAGGTATCCCTCGGGAAGGTAGTCAAGCACGTAAGCGTATTCCTCATATTCAACATTCCGCCTTTTCTTCTCGAGGCTTTCGCGGTAGGAATGTCTCCTGTACCTATCCATTCTCTCTCCCCCAGAACTTATTTTGGTCAGGAGTTTTTATACTTTCCTCACGCCAAGAAAAGGAGAAAAATCAGTCGAGGGGCCGATATTCGTCAACGAGCTTAACTATCTCCTTGGCCTCCTCCGGTGAGGGCATGTAATCCTCCTTGGCGAAGATTACCCTGATGTCAAGGTAGTCCTCCGGGAGAATGTCCACTATCTTTGACGCTATCCTGTCGTCAATCCAGTCGAAGAGCTCCATGAGCTTCTCCTTGAGTTCCTTCGCCTTCTCGGGACTGAGCTTGGCAAATTTTTCGGCGTGCTCAAGGCTAAGCCTGGCCTCGTAGAACATGGGCTCCTCTGGGTTCTCTTTCATGCCCTCTTCCTTCCTGTGCTCGAGGAGCTCCTTGGCCTCAGCTATGGTCAGATACCGCTCCCCGAGCTTTTTCCTGCCTATCATGCTCATCCCTTCTGCGGTCTGAGGTGAACCGGGTGTATGAAGAAGGTCTTAACCTTGCCACCGTCCCTTATCTGGACGATATAAGCGTCGCCACGCTTGCCGACGACGGTTCCGGTCCTTCCGTGGAACCTCGGGTCGGGCATACCCTTGTGGTAGCTTGGCTCTATGACGATATGAACTTTCTGCCCGACCTCAAACTCTTGGAGGAACCTCGTGAGCGGAGGAAGGCCCCTCCTCCTTGGCTTCTTGCTGAGCTTTCCGCGCGTCTTCCTCCTAAAGCTGTGCGCCTTCTGAACCATTTTCACCACCTCTTACCTTTTAAGGCCCTAACGGGCAAATTCAAGTTCACGATATGGGATTTTTCAAGGGGAACGCTTTTCGCTCCGTTTAGACTTAGGACTAACCCCCTGGGAATCACTAAAACCTTCCGGGGAGTGTTTATAAATCTTTCACCCCTATTATGATGAAGGGGGCGAGCAGTGCGATGAGCACAATTAACCCGGGTCCACAGATTTCTGCCTTAGAGCTATCCCTCAGGGCTTCAACGGCCAAAGTGGGAGGTTTTCCAGTTCCCTCAACCTTCAAAGGCACCTCCGTTGCATTAACGGTAACTGCCCTCGATTCGAACTTTCCATCTGGAAGGAGAGCCACATTCACGGGTTTGGTGGTGACCCTAAAGGGATACGCCCTGAGGCTCCCCTCCGGCCTCTTCCCGAATTCAGAGATTAAGGCAACGCTCCTAAACTTTACAAAGCTCCCGTTAGTTTGGCTCAGGCTCCAGAGGGCTATAAATGAATCTCCTTTCACGGCCAGGCCCTTGGGCTCTAAAAACGCTCCAAACCCGCTGACGTTTTCAACGGTCACAAATCTACCAAGAACGTTCCCCAGACCGTCCGTCTTTATGATGGCGTAAACCCTGCCGAGCTCACCGCAGGTCAGGTTGAACTCCCTGGAAACGGCCGGCTGGAAGTACAGGTAACCACCAGAGAAAGCGAGGGAATCTGAGGGCTCCGTTGAATAGAGGGCAACGCCCACCACGGACGCATCCTGGTAATCCCCGTGGCACTTTCTTTCTGGAACGAGAGTGTAAAGCTTTGACCAGAGGAGTTTCCCGTTGAGAACCGCTCCCAGGAGGGTGCCGTTTGAGGACCCGCCGAGAAAGTAAAGGACCCTTTCGGTGCTCGTTGCCGATTTGACGAAGAAGCCCTTCAAGTTTGTCTTAAACCTGAAGGTGCCGTTTACTCTTCCGTTATTGTCAAGGTTGAGGTAGTAGTACTCCCCACGGCCGTCGTGGAGTACGAGGTAATAGCCATCGCTAAGTTTTCCTACGGAGACGCTATAGAGCTCCTTGGAACCGTGGACGGAGTGGTATTCCCTCCCCCATAGAACCTGTCCCCTTCCATCGAGGACAACGAGCAGGGGGCTTGAGGAGTAGGTTCCATTGGAATAACGCTCAACGTGGGTCGCTATTATCGTCTCGTTTCTGGCCAGGCTAACGTCGTCAACGAACGTTATCCATCCCCCGCCGATGTTCAGGTTGTAGTCCATTGACCACAGCAGTTCTCCATGGTCGTTAAGCTGAATCACCCACAGGTCGGTGTGGTTTCCAGAGTCACTCCTCCCGACGAGTACAATCGAACCGTTTGCCGTTGCATGCTGTATTTCGGGGGACGGGTAGAGGAAAGCTCCCTTAACACTCTTCGCCCAGAGGAGCGAGCCGTTTTCCCCGAAGGCGAGGACCCATGCCCCGGGAGAGGGGGGCGTTCCCTCGGAGGTGACGTTAAAGGGTACAGCAACGATGAAACCGCCACCCGTTCCGACGCCCGCAACGGGCCAGGGATACGTTACAGTCCCGTTGGCGGGGACCGATAGAAGAACCGAGGCACCCGCCAGTTTCGAGAGTATCAGAAACGCGAGAAGGGGGACGAGTTTCCTCACTCCAACCACCGTACATCGAGGGGTTGGAAACATTAAAAGGCTTTTTGGTGATTCTGGTTTACTCAACGTTTTGAAACCTCGGCCTCTCGTCGAGTATGTTAAGGACGTCAAGCCTTTCGCACCAGGCTTTCTTTCCGAGCAGGTCAGTGACACTTGGCCTCGTCCTTCCTTTGTCCCCAGAAATCAACTCCTTTATGTAGAGGCCACCGTCAGTGACTAAGTGTAGCTCAAAGTGTTTCTCGTCGAGCCATTTTGCCTCTGCCTCGTAAACCTTTCTGACCCTTACCTTATCGGCACGGGCTTTTCTGACGCGCCAGGGAGTCCTCTGATGGATTTCCAGGCCCCTGAGCTTCCTCGCAACATTCTCAGCTTCCTCAGGGGTTACGCCCTCCTCCACGAGGACAAGGGCGAGGTACTCCTTACGGTGGTTCTTTGTGAGGACTTCTTCCGCTTCCCCAGATGAAACGAAGCGAAGGTTCAGAACCTCGACCTTACCGCTTGAGTTTATTTCCTCCGCTATTTTTTCCAGGCCAACCTTCCTCCGTTTTGGACGCTTTACCTCAACGATGAAGGGTCTTCCGTTGCCGAGGGTTCTGACATCAACGTCCTCTCTGCCTGCTCCTTTGAAAACGCACTTCCCCTTGAAAGCCCTTGAAAAGGGCCTGCAGATTATCGAGGCCACGCTGTCCTCAAAATCTGGCAGGGGAGTCTGGGGAATCCCGCGCACGAGCTTTCTGTAACGGCCGTAGACATAAACCGGATTGATTTGAAGCTCAACACCGCCCGAATATGGCTCAACGATAAAGACAACGTCCGGATTCTTGGATGTTTCTTTACCAGTCGCCCGTCCAAAGGCCTTTCCCAATTCCCTGTTGAACTCCCTGTTAATTGGTTCGGCCGTCTCGATACCAAACTCCTCCCAGAGGGAATGCTCTTTCTCCCGGGTTTCCTCGGGGAAGCGGGAACCAACCAGAAACGTATCGAATTCTATCCCCTTTGAGATTTCAATCATCCTCTCAACGAGGTATGGAATCCTTTCGAAGACGTTTTCACAAAGCTCGCATTCTTCCGGCTCATCTATCGGAGCCAGGCCTCTGGCCGAGCGTTCCATGTTGAGGACGAACCTTATAGCCTTTCCCCTGTCCTCGTTTGTTCCCTTTCCAAGTTTTGCGAAGAGCCTCCCAAGGCAGTGGTTGCAGAGTTCGTGTTTTTCAAGGACTTCCTCGGCCTTTTCGATTATCATGTTCTCCACCCTAAAGCTTTTTATCTTCCCGCCCAACTTCTCCCGATGGCCACTCGGAGGGAACGGATAATAAGCCTTTTGGAGGAGAGGGACTACTCCGTGAGCGAGCTAGCCCAGGTCCTCGGAATCAGGGGAAGGAGGAGCAAAAAGTTAATCATAGAGGATTTGAAGGCCATTCAAAAAATCCTAAAACGCGAGGGCAAGGTTCTTCTTGTTAAGCCCGCGGAATGCCGGAAGTGTGGCTTCCGCTTTAAGCCGGAAATCAACGTTCCCTCGCGCTGTCCCCGCTGTAAGTCCGAGTGGATTGAGGAGCCAAGGTTCATGATAAAGGCTCGCTGACCTGGGAAAGCCCTATAAAACCCCGTTCCCATTTTCTTTCAGCGACAAAACGAGGGGATGCTTATGAGGAAGGTTGAGGAGTTCATGAGAAAGCACGGTCTCGAGGTTGGGGACCTAATCAGAGTGGTAAAAAGGGAAGGAAACGAGAGGATTACCTTTGAGGGCCTCGTAATGCCCCCCTACGAGCTTTCTCCCGGAGAAACTCTTACCATAAAGCTTGACAACGGCTACAACGTTGGAGTTCTTATCGACGCTATCGAGAGCGTTGAGATACTTGAGAAGGCCGTTGAGAAGCCGAAGATGGCCTTCCAGGAAGTCCTTCCCAGGAAGGAGGGCCTTCCCAACGTCACAATCCTTGGAACGGGCGGAACGATAGCGAGCAGGATTGACTACAAGACCGGAGCGGTCCACCCTGCCTTCACCGCTGAAGAACTCGCTAAAGCTGTTCCCGAGATTTTTGAGATGGCCAACGTAACGCCAAAGCTCATAATGAACATCCTCAGCGAGGACATGAAGCCTGAATACTGGGTCAAAATAGCGGAGGAAGTGGCAAAGGCCCTCAACTCCGGCGAGGATGGTGTTGTCATCGCCCACGGAACGGACACTATGGGTTATACCGCCTCTGCATTGAGCTTCATGCTCAGGAACCTCACCAAGCCGGTCGTTCTCGTTGGAGCGCAGAGGAGCTCCGACAGGCCGAGCAGTGACTCAGCTATGAACCTCACCTGTGCAGTGAAGATGGCAACCAGTGAAGTTGCCGAGGTCATGGTCGTGATGCATGGAGAAACTAGCGACACCTACTGCTTGGCTCATCGCGGAACGAAGGTAAGGAAGATGCACACGAGCAGGAGAGACGCGTTCAGGAGCATAAACGATGTTCCAATAGCCAGGATATGGCCCAAGGGCGAGATAGAGTTCCTTAGGAGCGATTACAGAAAGAGGAGCGAGGGGGAAGTCGAAGTGGACGGGAAGATGGAGGAGAAAGTTGCAATCCTCAAAATCTACCCGGGGATAAGCGGTGAGATACTCGACTTCCTTGTTGATAGGGGCTATAGAGGAGTTGTTATCGAGGGAACGGGCCTCGGCCACGTTCCCCAGGATTTCATACCCCACGTCCAGCGCGCCGTTGAGGATGGTGTGGCAGTCTGCGTAACGAGCCAGTGCCTCTACGGAAGGGTGAACCTGAACGTCTACTCCAACGGGAGAAAGCTCCTAAAAGCTGGGGCGATTCCCTGCGAAGACATGTTGCCTGAGACTGCCTACGTCAAGCTGATGTGGGTTCTCGGCCATACCAGCGACCTCGATGAAGTGAGAAAGATGATGCTCACCAACTACGCCGGCGAGATAACGCCCTACACGAGGTTTGACACCTTCCTGAGGTGATGAAAATGACCGAGAAGTTCGATTACGAAAAGCTCGGCCTAAAGGTCGGCCTTGAGATTCACAGACAACTAGATACCAAAAAGCTGTTCTCACCCGTTCCGAGCGAGCTGACCGAGAAGGTTGACTTCACCTTTGAAAGACGCTTAAGACCCACGATGAGCGAGCTCGGGGAAATTGACCCTGCCGCTCTGGAAGAGTTCAAAAAGGGGAGAAAATACATCTACGAGGGCAACTACGAGCTCAGCGATTTGGTTTATATGGATGAAGAACCACCGAGGGGGCCCGACAGGGAAGCCCTAGAGGTTACCCTTCAGATTGCCTACCTCCTCAACGCAAAGCCCGTTGATGAAGTCCACTTCATGCGTAAGATAGTCATAGACGGCTCGAACGTTTCCGGTTTTCAAAGAACGGCGATAATAGCACTCGACGGTAGAGTTGACACCCCCTGGGGAAGCGTTGGAATCCCGACGATATGCCTTGAGGAAGACGCCTGCCGTATCGTTGAGCGTAGGGAGAAGGAGGTAATCTACCGCCTCGACCGCCTCGGAATTCCGCTGGTTGAGATAAGCACAACTCCCGACATACACCACCCCGAGCAGGCAAAGGTGGTTGCGAAGTACATCGGCGATGCCTTAAGGGCAACGAGAAAGGTCAAGCGCGGTCTCGGAACTATAAGGCAGGATTTGAACGTCTCCATTAAAGGTGGTGCTCGCGTCGAGATTAAGGGCGTGCAGGAGCTGGACATGATTCCCCTCATCATCGAGAGGGAAGTTGAAAGACAGCTTAACCTTCTCAAAATCCGCGACGAGCTTCGCGAGAGGGGTGTTAAGCCCGATGACATTAAGGAGGAATTTTACGACGTTACCGACGTCTTCCAGAACACTGAATCAAAAATAATCGCCCGAACAATAAAAAAAGGTGGAAAGGTTCTTGCCGTTAAGTTGCCTAAGTTCAGAGGGCTTATAGGTAGAGAAATCCAGCCGGGCAGGCGTTTGGGCACGGAAATGGCAGACAGGGCCAAAAAGTACGTGAGGGGAATCTTCCACATTGATGAACTACCGAACTATGGAATTACGGAAAAGGAGGTTAACGCAATCATCGAAAAGCTTGACCTTGGCGAAGAAGACGCGTTCGTTCTTGTCGCTGCAGAGGAAGAAACCGCCAAGAAAGCCCTTCGCGAGGTAATCAAACGCGCTAGAGAAGCGATAGAGGGCGTTCCAGAGGAGACGAGGAGGGCTTTGCCGGACGGCAACACCCAGTACATGCGCCCCCTCCCGGGTAAAGCGAGAATGTATCCTGAAACGGACATACCCTCAATTTTTATCCCGCCGGAGGAGAAGGAGAGGATTAAGGCGAACCTTCCGGAGTTGCCACAGGAGAAGGTTGAGCGCTACGTGAAGGAGTACAAGATTGACAGGAGCTTGGCTGAAACCCTCGTCAACGATGAGCGCGACGAGCTCTTCGAGGAGCTCGTGAAGAAGGGCATAAAGCCATCGCTGGCCGCTTCAGTCCTCGTGGTTGTCCTCAAGGGCCTCAAGAAGGAGGTTCCGATAGAGAAGGTAACCGAGGAGCACATCAGGGAGGCCTTTGAACTCTATCTCAATGGCAGGATTGCGAAGGAAGCCTTTGAGGAGATTTTCAAGGAACTCGCCATGCACCCAGAGAAGACCGCCCAGCAGGTCGCCGAGGAGAAGGGTCTAACGCTCCTGAGCGAGGAAGAAGTGGAAAAAATCATCGACGAGGTGGTCAGAGTCAACATTGACGTCATAAAAGCCAAGGGCATGGGCGCGATGGGCATGATAATGGGAAGGGCGATGGCGAAGCTTCGCGGTAGGGCGGACGGTAAGCTCGTCAGCCAGCTCGTCAGGAAGAAGATTCAGGAGGTGAGCAAAGGTTAATCTTTTAAGGTCCTTTTCTTACTCCTCATCATGGTCAAAGCGAGGTTTGTGGTTTACTACCACGAGCTCGACAACGACGATGTAAAAGGAACCCTCAGGAATTATACCGTCCTTTTTTCACAGGATGTTGAGGCACTGGTGGATGCCCTCCTCCAGGTGGCGTATTCGAGTCCAAAAATAACCGTTGTGAACACTCCCAAGGCAGTGTACGTTGCTCCTGGGGAGTACGAACTTGGAGGGAAGGTTTACGAGTTCCTCGTTTCCCGGGAAAGCGGACTTAAAAACGTGGCGGAGGAAATCCTAGGCGTGAAGAAATCCCGGTTCAATACGGTTATAAACGTTGTCCAAGCCGTCCTCTGGGGCTTGGCAATTCTTCTCAGCTATTTCGGCTACAAAAACGATGCTCTCAACGAGGTCTCCTCCTATGTGGCCTTTCTTTTCTTGCTCTCAGGGGTAATTGAGAACTTTAGGAGAGGCTACAAAAAGAGGGAGCGGGTCAGAGCATCGGCTCCTCGTCATAGCTCGGAGTGAGGGAAACTGCTCATCATCCCCCTCGGAGTTTGGGATGTCCTTTTAAAAACCTACCTTACCAACATGAGAACGAAATCAATTTAAAGCGTGAAGTTGTTTTCCCTTCGATGAAGTTCATAAACACCGTGCCAATCCTGTACTACGAACTGAGTGTTTCCCCCGGGAGGGTTAGGGAGGCCTTACCCTCAGCTTTTGAGTTCAAGAACCCTTCGCCCGAGAGCTTTTCTATAGTCCCAGTTCCCGGAAAGAACGAGGGTTTGCTGGTTATTGACGTGAGGGACGAGAACCGTTACGTCTTCGTTCTCCCACTCAAGGAAAACCTAATCCTAATCAACGAAACCTTGCCCAGAGTTTTCGTCATCCCTAAGAAGGGACTTAGAGAGTTCTTCGGGGCCCTCGCCGAGAATGACCTTGAAAGAATGAGCGATAGAGGATGGAAGCGAAAAGCCCGGAAATGGCGTCTGCTGATAGACGGCGTTGCCACACTGGTCGTAGGGTCCCTTTCGACCTACTTCCATGCGGGCCTGTGGGGAGCCCTTCTCCTTGGTGTCATTTTCACGACGGTTGAGCAGTTATTGGGGAGAGAATCCAAAGGCAGGTACATGATGACTGAAGTAAATAAAAAAACAGTCAGAAGGATGTACGAGGTCTCGGAAAAGAAGGGTAATGTAGTAAGGGTTTCCCTTTAGCGTCCGAGCTCCTTGTGGGCCTTCGCGAGGTGTTTCGCCGCTATCGCCGCGAGGAGCGAGAGTTCTCCTGCCAGAACTGCACCGGCAACTATCTCGGCGAACTTCTTGGCGTTTGTCCCTGCCGGCTCTCCGCCACCGGCCACACCCATAATCGAGAGCGCTTCCCTCTGCGTCGGAACCCTCGTTCCCCCACCGACGGTTCCGATTTCGAGGCTCGGCATGGTTATGCTTATATAAAGGTCGCCCTCGGGGGTGACTTCGGCTAAAGTTATGCCGTGCGAACCCTCCGTTATCTGGGCCTCGTCCTGTCCAGTAGCGAGGAAGATTGCACCGACGATGTTGCCGAAGTGCGCGTTGAATCCGTAGGAACCCGCCTGAGCCGAGCCGACGAGGTTTTTGCGGTAGTTGACCTCTGCTATTAGCTCTGGCGTCGTCTTCAGCTTCTTCTCGACAATTTCCCTCGGGATTATCGCTTCTGCTATTACCGTTTTGCCCCTTCCAAGGATGAAGTTGGTCGCGTTCGGCTTCTTGTCAACGCAGAGGTTCCCCGAGAGGGCCAGATACCTCACATCGGGGAACTTCTCTTCGATGACCTTCATTATCTCCTCACTCGCTATCGTTACCATGTTCATGCCCATCGCGTCGCCGGTTTCAAACTCGAAGCGCAGATAAAGGTTGTTGCCCACTATGAAGGGCTTAACACCCCGGAGCTTTCCGTGTCTGGTGACCTTGCTCACGGCCTTTTCCTGAAGGTAGTCAATGTTGTTCTTGACCCAGTTCGCCACTTCCCTCGCTCTCCTCGCGTCGGGACACTTGAGGAGAGGAGCGCGCGTCATCTTGTCGTCTATGAGCGTCGTTTTTACACCTCCGGCTTCCGTTAAAGCGGAGCAACCGCGATTAACGCTGGCAACGAGCGCCCCTTCGGTTGTGGCAAGCGGGATGTAGAACTCGCCTTTTGCGTACTCCCCATTGATTTTGAGCGGTCCAGCAACACCCATCGGTATCTGGACGACGCCAATCATGTTTTCAATGTTCCTGCCGATGACCTGCTCGGGGTCTATCGAGTAGTGTCCTATGTGTTCAAGCTTTATTCCGAGCTTCCTTTCGAGGGCCTTCCTCCTTACCTCTGTTGCGGTCCTCTTGTCGGTGTACTTCTCGACCTGATGAAGCTTTATCTCCCCGTTAACGACTTTCTCAACTATCTCCTCAAACTCCATTTCAACACCCCCAGAATCAGCCGAAAATCCATTCCTCAAGAACCTCACCGATTTCCTTAAACGCGACGGCCGCATCGCTGTTGGGGAGGTATTTAATTATCGGAATTCCAACGTTGATGGATTCGGGAACGTTGTAATCGAAGGGGACCCATCCGAGAACAGGGACGTCCAAATCCTCCTCTATGGCCTCAATTATCTTGTCAACTACATCGGCACTCTCGCGAACCTTGTTCAGAACAACACCTATGTTGAGGTTGTACTTCTCGCCGAGAGCCTTGAGCTTTTCGATTTCGTTTTTCACCATTGTCTCGAAGGAGTAAATTGGAGAGCGCTCTATTTCGACAACTATAAGCTGGTAATTGGCGACCTGAAAAGTGGGGAGCGTGTCGAAGGGAACTCCCGTTGGGGAATCAACAAAAACGACGCCGAACTTGTATTTCACCCTCTCAAGAATATCAACGAGCCTCCTTGGAGAAATCCCGAGAACGTCCTGAAGCTGTGTGCTTCCAGGCATTACATAAACGCCGGTTTCCTTGTGGCGGTATATTGCCCATTCCGGGTCAATGTCCGGGTTCTTCAGAAGGGTATGAACGGTGTATTTGACCGTATCAAGGGCAAAGTGAAAACCGAGGTTCGGAAGGTAAAGGTCACCGTCAACGGCTAGAACCCTATACTCTTTCATGGCGAGATAAGAGCTAAGGTTCGCCGTCGTGGTCGTTTTGCCAGCACCTCCGCGCCCCGTTACGACTATCACTGCCATCGCTACCCCTCTAAGCTTTTTTGTTAGGGGTTTAGGATATAAGGTTTCCGATTGGGTGAGCTTACCTGCAGAACTCCCTGCATGTGTATCTACACAATTCTGCCCAGTGATGAGCATTCTCCACTCGATGAACACAAAAGGTTTATATCGTTACATTTAGACTCCCGTTGTAAGGCTAAGGAGATGATTACCATGGTTGAGAAAATGCAGGCTATTATGAAGACAAAGCCCGCTTACGGGGCTGAACTCGTTGAGGTTGACGTCCCAAAGCCCGGCCCGGGAGAGGTTCTCATAAAGGTTCTCGCAACGAGCATCTGTGGAACCGACTTGCACATCTACGAGTGGAACGAGTGGGCGCAGAGCAGGATAAAGCCGCCCCAGATTATGGGCCACGAGGTTGCTGGAGAAGTAGTTGAGGTGGGTCCGGGCGTTGAAGACCTTCAGGTCGGAGACTACATAAGCGTGGAAACCCACATCGTCTGTGGCAAGTGCTACGCCTGCAGACACAACCGCTACCATGTCTGTCAGAACACGAAGATTTTTGGCGTTGACATGGACGGTGTCTTTGCCCACTACGCCATCGTTCCTGCTAAAAACGCATGGAAGAACCCGAAGGATATGAAGCCCGAGTACGCGGCATTGCAAGAGCCCCTTGGAAATGCTGTTGATACCGTTTTAGCCGGACCAATAGCGGGTAGGAGCACTCTCATAACCGGAGCCGGCCCGCTTGGACTTCTCGGAATAGCCGTGGCGAAGGCAAGTGGTGCCTATCCAGTCATCGTGAGCGAGCCGAGCGAATACAGAAGAAAGCTGGCCAAGAAAGTCGGCGCCGACTACGTGGTTAACCCCTTTGAGGAAGACCCCGTCGAGGTTGTCATGAGTATAACTGATGGAGCTGGAGTTGAGGTCTTCCTTGAGTTCAGCGGAGCACCAAAGGCCCTTGAGCAGGGTCTTAAGGCCGTAACCCCGGGTGGAAGGGTTTCCCTTCTCGGCCTCTTCTCACGGGACGTTACGCTGGATTTCAACAACCTCATAATCTTCAAGGCACTCGAAATACACGGTATAACGGGAAGGCACCTCTGGGAGACCTGGTACACCGTTTCAAGCCTCATCCAGAGCGGAAAACTTAACCTCGACCCGATAATCACCCACAAGTACAAGGGCTTTGACAAGTTCGAGGAAGCTTTTGAGCTTATGCGCGCTGGCAAGACTGGAAAGGTCGTCTTCTTCCCGCATGAGGGATGAAGTTTCTTCCTCTTCTTTCACCGCAATTCTCTTAAGTTCTCACGCACACCCAAACGGGGAGGTGGCACCATGGAGCTGAGCTACCAAGAGAAGCTCACGCTTATCAAGCTTGGTGAGCTTAAAAGGGCTAAATTCGAGGAGTTAGTACAAAAAACCGGCCTCGAACAGGTAGCCGTGATGAGGGCCGTCCTTGGTCTTCAGGCGAAAGGTTTAGCCAAACTTAATGAGAGGAGCGAAAAGGTTGTAAAGCTCACCGAGACCGGGAAAAAGTACGCTGACATAGGTCTTCCGGAATGGAGGGCTCTGAAGGTTCTGAGAGAGAAAAGAAAGGCTACACTCAATGACCTAAGGGAAGTTCTCAGCGAAGACGAGCTGAAGCCGATAGTCGGCCTTCTCAGGAAGGAGGGCTGGGCAAACGTTAGAAAGGAGAACGGAAAGCTGGTCCTTGAGATTACTGAGAGGGGCCTCGAGGCTGAAGAGAGACCCATTGATAGGGCCCTAAAACTTCTCGCCGGGAAGAAAGTCGTTCCAGTTAAGGAAATGGAAAAGCTCGTTCCAGTCAAGGAGCTCAAGAGGAGGAAGGTGGCAGAGGAAGAGACGGTAACCGAGAGAACGGTTGAGATAACCCCAGCTGGAGAGGAGCTCGTGAAAAAAGGCATCGAGCTGAAAAGGGAAGTTTCCGTCCTAACTCCAGAGCTCATAAAGTCCGGCAAGTGGCGCGAGGTCGAGTTCAGGAAGTTTGACATCAAAGCCCCCGTTAGGAGGATTTACCCTGGCAAGAAACAGCCCTACAGGGCTTTCCTCGACAAGATAAGGAGAAGGCTAATCGAGATGGGCTTCATCGAGATGACTGTTGAGAGTCTCATAGAGACCCAGTTCTGGAACTTCGATGCCCTCTTCCAGCCCCAGAACCATCCGGCGAGAGAGTGGACGGACACGTACCAGCTTAAATATCCCAAGAGGGGTTATCTGCCCGAGAAGGAGCTCGTTGAGAGGGTTAAAGAGGCACACGAGCGCGGTTTGGCCGGCTCTCGTGGCTGGGGTTATACCTGGAGTCCGGAGCGGGCGATGTTGCTGATGCCGAGGGCACACGGCACAGCTTTGGATGCCAGACAGCTCGCCAAAGGCGTTGAGATTCCCGGGAAATACTTCACGATACAGCGCGTTTTTAGACCGGACGTCCTTGATAGAACCCACTTAATCGAGTTCAACCAGATAGACGGCTTCGTCGTTGGTGAGGATTTGAACTTCAGGCACCTTCTTGGAATCCTCAAGCGCTTCGCGGTGGAGATAGCCGGGGCCAAAAAAGTAAAGTTCCTGCCGGATTACTATCCCTTCACAGAGCCGAGCGTCCAGATGAGCGCATATCACCCTGAGCTCGGCTGGGTTGAGTTCGGTGGTGCCGGAATATTCCGCGAGGAGATGACTAAGGCTTTGGGCATAGACGCTCCGGTAATAGCGTGGGGGATAGGCATTGACAGATTGGCCATGTTCAAGCTCGGCATTGACGACATCCGCTACCTGTTCAGCTACGACTTGAGGTGGCTCAGGGAAGCGAAGCTGGTGTGGTGATGAGAGATGCCGAAGTTTGATGTTTCAAAGTCCGATCTTGAGAGGCTCATCGGGAGGAGCTTCACAGTCGAGGAGTGGGAGGACCTCTTCCTATACGCGAAATGCGAGCTCGACGACGTCTGGGAGGAGAACGGTGAAACCTACTTCAAGGCAGACTCCAAGGACACCAACAGGCCAGACCTGTGGAGCGCCGAGGGAATAGCAAGGCAGATAAAGTGGGCGCTCGGAATTGAGAGGGGCCTGCCGAAATACGAAGTGGAAAAGAGCGACGTTGTGGTTTACGTTGACGAGAAGCTGAAGGAGATAAGACCCTACGGTGTCTATGCTATAGTTGAAGGCCTTCACCTCGATGAAGAGGCCCTTAAGCAGATGATAAACCTCCAGGAGAAAGTTGCCTTAACCTTTGGAAGGCGGAGGAGGGAGGTGGCGATTGGCATCTTTGACTTCGACAAAGTGAAGCCACCGGTTTATTACAGGGCAGCGAAAAAGACCGAAAAATTCATACCCCTCGGCCTCACCGAGGAGTTAACTCTGGAGGAAATCCTTGAGAAACACGAGAAGGGGAAAGAGTACGGGCACCTGATAAAGGACAGGCCCTACTACCCACTCCTCGTTGACAGTGAAGGCAAAGTCCTCTCCATGCCGCCGATTATCAACTCCGAGGTGACTGGCAGGGTAACGACTGAAACCCGGAATGTTTTCGTTGACGTTACGGGATGGGATTTGAACAAGGTCATGTTGGCTTTGAACGTCGTGGTAACGGCTCTCGCGGAGCGCGGTGGGAAAATCAAGAGCGTGAAGGTCGTTTATCCGGACTTTGAAATTGAGACGCCTGATTTAACCCCAAAGCCCTTCGAGGTTGAACTGGACTACATAAGGAAGCTCTCCGGCCTTGAGCTGAGCAATGAGAAAATCAAGGACCTCCTTGAGAGGATGATGTACGAGGTTAAGCTTGAAGGCGGAAAGGCAAAGCTACTCTATCCAGCCTTCCGCGACGACATAATGCACGCGAGGGACGTTTTGGAGGACGTTCTCATAGCCTACGGCTACAACGAGATTGAGCCCGAGGAGCCGAAGCTTGCCGTCCAAGGAAAGGGTGACAAGTTCGTCGAGTTTGAAGATGCCGTGAGAGAACTCATGGTGGGCTTTGGCCTTCAGGAGGTCATGACTTTCAACCTCACCAACAGGGAGGCCCAATATGAAAAGATGAACTTGGAATACGGAAAGGACTACTTCAACAACCCGCCGGCGGAACTCGTCGAGATTGAAAACCCGATAAGCCCGAAGTGGTCCGCCCTCAGGAACTGGCTCCTGCCAAGTTTACTCGACTTCCTGAGTCAGAACACCCACGAGGAATACCCGCAGAGGCTCTTCGAGGTTGGAAAGGCAACGCTTATAGATGAGAGCAGGGAAACCAAAACGGTGAGCGAGAGCAAGCTTGCCGTTGTTCTGGCTCAGGCAAGGATTACCTTTACCGATGCTAAGGAAATCCTTGACAGCGTGATGTGCCACCTCGGCTTCACCTACGAGCTGGAGGAAATCGAGCACCCGAGCTTTATCCCCGGAAGGGCTGGGAAGATAATCGTCAACGGAGAAACAATCGGCGTCATCGGGGAGGTGCACCCGGTTGTTTTAGAAAAGTGGGGGATTGAGATGCCCGTTGCGGGCTTTGAGGTGTTTTTAAGGCCACTCTATACCGAGCCGTATCTTTAATCCTCTTTTGCCCTTTTCTCCAAACCGATGCACATAAGCTCAAAGTTCACGACGCTTATGAGCACCTCCACGTCGAACACTCCCTCCATTTTCTCACCTCCGTGTTTATGTTTTCGGCAGTGTTTATCAACATTTTGCAAAATATCTTGTACCATGTTCGATTTTCGGCTTTACAAAGACCAAAAAAGTTGGCGAATATTCAGGGAAGGTTTTTTATACTCCACATCAAAGCGCCAACCATGAAGCTTGCCCTCAGGATAGCGTACGATGGAACCGCCTTCTACGGATTCCAGAGGCAACCGAACTTGAGGACAGTTGAGGATGAGCTAATTCGCGTTTTGAAAAAGCTTAAAATAATTGAAAGCCCCGAGGAGAACGACTTCAAGGGCGCCTCCCGAACAGACAGGGGGGTCTCAGCCTTCTTCAACGTTGTTTCGTTTATTCCAAGTGAGCGGGCCGATTTGGTCAGACCGGAGGTTTTAAACCACCACCTACGAGATACGTGGGTCCTCGGTGTTTCCGAAGTCCCCGATGACTTCCACCCCCGGTTCTGGGCAAGGTCAAAGACCTACCGCTATTACCTTGTTAACGAGGGCTTCGACCTTGAGAGGGTTCTTGAGTGTGCCCGGCTCTTCGAGGGAACCCACGATTTCTCGGCCTTCGCGAGGCTCGAACCGGGGAGGGACCCTGTGAGGGAAGTGAACTCGCTCCGGGTTCTTCCGCGGAAGGGTTACTACCTCATAGAGGTTACCGGCAAAAGCTTCCTCTGGGAGATGGTGAGGAGAATCGTCAACGCGCTCCGATTCTGCGGGCTCGGACTCCTCGAACCGGAGGAAATCCGTAAGATGCTATCCGGGAATTACAAGAAGAAAGTCCCTCCTGCCCCTCCTGAGAATCTAGTGCTGTGGCACATAGAGTATCCCGGGATTGAATTCAAAACCGATGAGAGGGGCCTTGCCAAAGCCAAAAGAGACCTCTTTGAGCGCTACTCAAGGGCTTTAACCAGAGCGGCGCTTTTTGGAGACTGTCTCGTTGAGCTTTGATTCCTTGTCGTAGTATTTGCCGTAGTACTGCTTTAGAGCCTTCTGCCTCTCTATAAAGTGCGTGTAGAGGAGCGGGTCGTCGTCTGCAACGTCAACTATAACCGCCCTCATGCCCCTTTTCGGCCTCAGCGCCCTGCCTATGGTCTGTATCGTCATTATGTCACTCTTCCCCCCGCCCGCGAGGATTATTGCAGAAATCTCTGGTATATCCACGCCTTCCTTGAGAAGCGTCGAAATCAGAACCGGAATTTCGCCATTCTTGAAGGCCTCCAGGATTTCCCACCTGTTGGGGCTCTTTGAACTCAGGAACTCCGCTCGAATTCCCTCCTTCTCGAGCATTTCCTTCAAAATTCTGCCGTGTTCGATGCGCTTCACGTCTATGAGGACGCGGTGGCCCTTTCCAACGAGCTCTTTTGCCTTCAGGACTATCGCCCTGTTCCTCTCGTCGTTGTTCATGACAACATCTTCATAGAGTTCCTTGTAGCGCTCGCTGAAGGACGGCATGCTCGACTCGTAGGTTATCACTTCAAAGCGGGGTTTTGCGAGGAAGCCCTCCCTGATAAGATCTTCGGCCTTTACCTCGTAGATTACCGGGCCAACAACGGCCTCAATCTTTATTTCCTCCCCTCTAACCCTTCTCCATGGTGTTGCCGAGAGGCCGAAGCGGTAGACCTGTGGGAGTGAAATTCCCAGCTGGTAGAACTTCTCCGCCGCAGAAGTCCTGTGGCACTCGTCGAACATGACCACGGCGTAGTCGTTCTTCAGCTTATCAACACCCCTTGACAGGAGCGTCTGTATCATCGCGACGGTTACGTTTTCCTCGTTCCACTTGTTGTCACCAACAATTCCAGCCTTAACGCCGAGCAGTTCCTCAACCTTCTCGGCCCACTGGTAGAGTAGCTCCTTTGTGTGGACCACTATAAGGGTCGAGAGGTCGAGTTCGTGAATAACCCTCAGTCCAACAACGGTCTTTCCGCTCCCAACAGGGAGGGCAAGAACACCCATTTTTTCTTTGAGGGCTTTTTTCACTGCTCGCCTCTGATACCGCCTGAGTTCGTAGTTCTCGTTCCAGCTCGAGTTTAGCTTAACACCGCGAACCTGCCTTTCATCCTTCACCCTCACCCGGTAGCCTTTGCTGTTGAGGAATTTTTTGACCCTGGGCAACAACCCTACTGGAAAGGTCTTTTCATAGGGGTCATAGAGGCTTTCTGGCTTTTCCCATTTGCCATAATCCTTTTTGTAACTGAGCAAATCGTAGATTTTAAAGTAGACGCTGGGTTCGGCCTTTTCAATCCTCACCAGTGCCGAGCCATCTGGAATCCTGAGAACAACCATGGGCATGGCCAATCAAAGCAGGTCTGGAAAAAGGCTTTATAGACCTTTTGGAACAAAAGCCTAAGGTGATACCATGCTGGCGGAGATTCTCCAAACCTTCAATGACCTGATTGTCATAGATAAACCTGTGAACAAGGAACTTGAAATTACCCACTACCTAACCAGATACAAGGACCGGCCTGTTCTCTTCACGGACGTGGACGGCTGGAGGGTTGCCGGCAACATATGGAGCACGAGGGAGAGAATAGCCGGCTTCCTCAGAACAAAGAAGGAGGAGCTTATTCATCTAATGACAGAAGCAATGGAGAATCCGTCACCTTACAGAACAGTTGAGAACGCTCCCTTCCTGAAGAACTCAACGCAGGATTTTTCTCTCCTTGAGCTCCCGATTCCAAAGTACTACCCGAAATGCGGTGGCCAGTATTTCACTTCGGCGATGGTTATAGCTAAAGACGAGAACGGTTTCGTCAACATGTCGTTCCACAGAATGATGGTCCGAGATGAGAAGACAGTCGCCATAAGGCTCGTCCCAAGGCACCTCTACGCAATGTGGAAGGAGAAGGCCGAGAGGGGCGAGGAACTCGATGTTAGAATAGTCGTTGGTAATCCCGTTCACCTCCTCTTAGCTGGAGCGACGAGTACGGCCTACGGAATAAGCGAGCTTGAGATAGCAAGTAAGATTAGCGAGATTTCCTTTGGAAAACCCATAGATGTGGTGGAACTCGGGGGTATCCCGGTTCCCGTCGAGAGCGAGTTCGTCTTTGAGGCTAAGGTAACTCCAGAGCTCGTTAACGAAGGCCCCTTCGTGGACATAACAGGCACCTACGACCACGTCAGGAAGCAACCCCTTGTTGTTTTCGAGAGAATGTATCACGTTGACGAGCCGGTCTTTCATGCCCTTCTCCCTGGAGGCTACGAACACTTTATGCTCATGGGCCTTCCAAAGGAGCCACAGATTTACGCGAGCGTTAAACGCGTCGTTCCGAAGGTTCATGGCGTTCGCCTAACCGAGGGAGGAGCGATGTGGCTCCACGCAGTCGTTTCAATAACAAAACAGCACGACGGTGACGGCAAGAACGCGATTTTGGCGGCATTTGCAGGACATCCAAGCCTGAAGCACGTGGTTGTAGTTGATGAAGACATAAACATCTACGACGACCGCGATGTAGAGTGGGCGATAGCCACGCGCTTCCAGGCCGATAAAGACCTCGTGGTGATTCCAAACGCCAGGGGGAGTTCTCTCGACCCCTCAGCAACTAGGAGCTTAACCGCCAAGTGGGGAATTGACGCGACGAAACCTCTCAATAGAAAGGAGGAGTTCGAGAGGGCTAGGCTTTAGCTTTTCTCACTCCCAAAATTTTTGCTTCAAGAACGTCAATCGTCTCAATTCTATCATAGAGATACCACAGGACTAGGAAACTTAAGGCCGTTGAGAGATAGGGGCTGATTAGGTACACCGGGCTTAGCACTATAAAGACCCCGTATCCCAGAATGAACGCCAATAGTGAATACGATACTTTTTCCCACCCGAGTTTGTAGACCGCATAAATTCCGGCAACCGCTATTGGAACCTCCCATGGGACGAGTATGAACTTCCCCCAGAGGTGCCATCCAATCCTTGGGAACCCATACCAGATACCGTTGGGCAGGAAGGGTATTCCACCAGTGAAAACATCTGCTATTAGGTGGAGTCCGTTTCCAATTATTCCGAGAAAACCAAACGGTATCATGTAAAAGAAGGAAACAAAGCCGTGGTTGAAGAAGGTTCGGGTGAAGTCACCTTCAATGAGCAACATCTGGATAAAGCTGTAGTCAGGGGCAGAATTTGCTATTACGAATAAACCGAGGAGTTTTCGGTTCCAGTTCCTCCAAAGCCCTATGAGATAAGCCACGAATATATGCATTGGGAGTAGCATTCAGTTCAACACCCAGTGAGATTTTGAATTCAAACCTAAAAAGTTTACTGAACAAAATTGAGAAGTTTGAAAATAAAATAGGCTACTCGACAAGTTTCAGGAATATTTCTTCTAGGCTTGGCTCCTTCACCTGCATTGTTAGGATTTTCGCACCCTGCGAAGCCACAAAGTCGTGCAACTCCTCCCTAACGTCCTCCTCCGAAACGACACGGTACTTATTCTCGCCAAGCGGGGTCACACTCCACTTAGCAGAACTCCAGTCAACTGGCTTATTGGTCTCAACGATAATCGTGTAACCGGCCTTCCTAAGGAACTCGCGCTTGATGTTCTCAATACTGTCCTCGAGGATTAGCCTGCCCTTAACAATCACCCCCACTGTATCACAAACTTCCTCAACATGGGCCAAAATATGACTCGAGAAAAAGACGGTTTTACCAGCCTTCCTCTGCTCCCTTATAATCTCCTTGAACTCAGCAATACCCTTTGGGTCGAGGCCCGTCATGGGCTCATCAAGGATTAAAAGTTCTGGGTCGTTGATTAACGCCTGAGCGAGGAGAAGCCTCTGGCGCATACCCTTGGAAAACTTACCAACCTTCTTGTTCTTAACGTCCTTCAACCCAACCATGTCGAGGAGCTCGTTAATCCTCCTTTCCTTCTCGGCCTTTGGGATTCTGAACGCGTCAGCGATAATGTCGAGGGTCTGGACAGGAGTTAAGAAATCCCATAGTGTAGCATGCTCGGGCATGTAGCCGATTCTGGTCTTAGCCTTGACGAGTTTGCTCTCGTTGAACTTTCCGTCCCTGAAGATTTCTTCACCAAAGAGTTCTATCCTCCCCTTTTGGGGAAAGACTAACCCGAGGAGGCTTAGGATTGTCGTGCTCTTGCCAGCTCCATTTGGTCCAAGGAAACCATAAATCACTCCCTCTGGAACTCTGAGGTTAAGCCCGTCTAAGGCCCTGACATCTTTGTAAGTCTTGACAAGGTTCTCAACCGTAATCATCACCATCACCTCAAATCCATACGGAGGAAGCGCCAGGTCGCGATGCCGAGGTAGACAAGGGTCATTACAACCAGCAATAGAACATTTATGCCCCTCTTCTTTATGGCGTTCTTGATTCCTGCGTATTCAGCGATGTACTCTGGAAACTTGTGAGTCTCCCCATTGATTTCGACTGTTTTGGTGACCTTCTTGTAGTTGTTGACGGCATCGAGTATTACTACGAACTGGGCGTTTGGGGAATAAAAGAGGTATTTGGTGTAGTATTCTGCCTTATACTCATTGTATTCCATCACGTTTAAGTCGCTTGGGATGTGGGTAGACATCCTGTACGCCACAAACGATGGGATGAATATGTAAAGCAGGAAAAACACGCCCAGTGCGACGCCAATGGACGTTCCCGATGACCTGAGGAAGGTCGAGATTATGTATCCAATCGCCAAGAACTCCAACATAACCAGAAGGAGCAACAGATTGAGCAAAAAGACGTCAGAGGTTATCTTTGAAACGGAAACGCCAACCCACTGAAGGCCGACCAAGGTTACAAAGCTTGTAATGAGGAGAGCCACGCCAAAGACAACAATGTGGCCTAGATACTTGCCAACGATATAACCCAGTCTCGTCACGCTCTTGCTGAGGGCTACCCGAATTGTTCCATCCTCAATTTCCTTGTTTATTGCCCCCGCCCCAAAGATTATCGCAAGGATTCCAAGGAAGAAGAGGGCGGTTTTGCTTGAGAAGTTTATTATCCCGGCTATTGCTTCGAGTTCGTTTGTTACCCTCACCTGCTTCATGTAGTAGAAGGCCGGAACGTACAGAGCGATTATTATCACCATTACAGCCCAAAGCTTCTTCGTTCGGATTCCCTTCATAAACTCAAGCTTAAACCCCCAGAGCATCATATTCACCCCTGCAAACTAAGGCAAGAAGTATAAAAATTTTGTTATAAAAGTAGGAATAAAATTAGAGTCCCCTAAGTTCGAGAACGAGGTCGGCTTTGGAACAGTGCATCCTCAGCCGCCTGAGAACCTCTGGCTTTCCACCGAGAACCGGCCATAGTATAGAATCTATGTGGAGAGGAGGAATTCCCGTCATTTCCGCTATTCTGTTCCAGAAGCGCACAGGGGGCTCGTTCGTGAACCGTCTGGTGTAGGCGTTTATCCTGACGTCATCGGGAATCTCGATGCCCATCGGGTAGGGAACGAATTCACCGAAGGCTATTCTCCCCGCGTAGCCGAACATCTTCACGGCAAAGACGATGGTTTTCGCGCTCCTCTTTGAGTTCAGGGCTTTTGCCAGTTCGTCCCTAAGCCTCTCCATGCCGTTGAAATAGTAGTCCCTCAACTCATCAAGAGAAAGGGAATTAAGGAACGGCTCAACCTTTTCTATCCTTCTGATTTTTCCGCTCACAAGTCTTCGGTTCGTCTTTGACGAAGGCAGAAAACCGGCGTAGGCCTTTGCAATGCTTTCCACTGGCGGGTTATCTGAAAAGTTCCTAGAAAACTCCCACCACCAGTCCTCCCCTTTTCCGGTGAGCTGATAACTGACGAGCGAATTGGCGATGACGAGTTTAATAAAGAGCTCATCGTCCTTTAGGTTCTTGTGCAGGTTCTTCAGCGCGTCGAACTGTAAATCCACCCTCTCTTCGATAGTCCGGGCACAATCAAGGCCAAGCTCCTCTAGGATTTCGACGAGCCTCTTGACCTTTTCCTCGTTTTCTCTGTAGTTCATCCGAATAAAGCGGTCGAGGGTCATTGGGCAACACTCCTTATGAGCCTTTCCAGGAAAGCGTTCTCCCCTATTATCTCCGCCCCCCTGTTCCTCGGCCTTCCGAGTTCAACCTTCACTTTTAAGCCGTGTTCCATTAAGTAATCGGTTATCTCAGCTGAGAGCACCTCATACTCCGATTTTAGGACGAGACCGTAAACCGTCGGTCCCCAGCTACTCTGCCCGGCCCCGTAGGTCTTCTTTTCCAGCCAGTCGAGGATTAGCTTAACGTCTTCCCTGAACTCTCCTCCCTGGAACTCCGAGAAGTGTCTCCCAACGAGCCTCTGTATGGCCGAGAGATGTGTACCGAACCCTTTAATATTCCTCTCCTTCAAAGCTGGAAGCAGTCCGAGCAGAATACGGTGGCTTATCTCCTTTGCGACTTCAACGCTACCGAAGGTCCTTCCCATTATCGGCTTCTCCTCTTCCTCGTTGAGACCGCGCTTAACTTCCGGTGTAACTAGGAGAAAGGCCCACTCATCGGGGAAGTCCTCCCTTATTACGAGCGGTGGAACTCCGTTCGCGACTCCGCCGTCCAGAACGAACCCACCGTAGGCGAAGGCGTAAATCCCTGCCCCGCTGTTCTTTCCCCTTCCAAGTGTTCCCGCAAGCTTTTCGATGGAGACGTTAATGTTGTTGAGCCTCGCTATGCCCGTACCAACGGCCAAACTCAACTGCGTTGTCGAGCCAAGGCCAATGTGCCTTGGAATCGCTTTCCTGACCTCAATGAAATAGCCGGTTCCAGTTCCAAACGCTGAATTCATAATTTCTACTATTCGCTCTATCGTTTTCCTATCCTCCCCTTCGGCTTTAACCTCAAGCCTCTCCGAGGGAAGTACCTTAACCTCGTAACCCCCTTCGAGGGCAACACCGAGGCTTCCAAAACGCCTCCCTAGGCTCCCGGTTGGGTCTATGAGGCCGAGATGAAGCCTCTTTGGCGTTCTGATTATCAAGGCCACCACCTCGAAGTCTTTTTATCCCAGTTCCTAAATCTTTTCGGGGGATGCCTCATGAAGTTTGCGGGAGTTGAGCTCAATGAACCGAGGATAATGGGTGTCATAAACGTCTCCCCCGAGAGCTTTTACAAGGGTAGCGTAAGGAACGACGAAAAGGCCCTAGCTGAAACGGCCGTCAAGATGGTTGAAGAGGGAGCAAGCTTCATAGACGTGGGTGCCAGGTCCACGGCCCCTTACCTTGAGACGCAGATTCCACTTGAAGAGGAGATAAGGCGGGCCGTCTGGGCGGTTAAAATCATCAGAGACGCAGTAGACGTTCCGGTGAGCATAGACACGACGAGCGCAAGGGTCGCCGAAGAAGCTCTGAAGGCCGGAGCGGATATAATCAACGACGTTACTGGCTTCAAGGGCGACCCGGAGATGCCAAAAGTCGCCTCCGAATACAGCGCTCCGGTCGTTCTTTGCGCCCACGGTGAGGTTAGGGAGTTCATTAACCCCATAAGGGCAGTGATTGACTTCCTCCAAGAAAGCCTTGTTATAGCCAGGGAGCACGGTGTTGAAGACATCGCAGTGGACCCCGCAATAGGTTTTCTCAGACCGGATTACCCCCCGTGGTATGAGTGGGACTCAAGGGTGATAGCGAACCTCAACCTTTTGAAATCCCTCGGAAGGCCAATTTTAGTAGGTGTTTCCCGTAAATCCTTTATAGGGGCAATAACCGGTAAGGAAGACCCCTCCGAAAGGTTGGCAGGAAGTCTCTCAGCGACTGCAATAGCTGTGTTTAAAGGAGCCAACATAGTGAGAACCCACGACGTCCGGGAAACCCTAGATGCGGTTAAGGTCGCCAGCTTTATGAGGCGATTTGCTCCTTAGTGTTCTTTGCCCTCTTCCACTCTTCTATGAGGGTTATGAGAAGAGATAGGGACACAGGTCCGATTATTATCCCAACGAATCCAAAGGCAATGTAGCCTCCAAATATCCCAACGAGGCTCACCAGTGCGTTTACGCCCCACTGCCTTCTGCCAAGTCTCTTTGAGAGCAATAAATCCGGAAGGGGGGAGACAAGAGTAAACCCGTAAAGCAAAATGGCTATTGCGTGTCCTACCATTCCCGATGTAAACAGGTAAAACGACGCCCCGAGCCAGACCATCCAGCCCCCAACAATGGGAAGGAGCTCAAGGATTGCCGTGAGTATGCCCGCCGCTATTGAACCCCCAACGTTAGACACTCCAAAGAGCGAGAAGGCGACGGCCATAGCAATTCCTTTTCCAACGCTGACCAGAAGCCATCCACGGAGGACCTGATGGAGGGTTTCCCCCGCCCGATTGATTAACTTAACGGCAAGTTCGCGGTTTGAAGGAGGTAGGAGCGAGTACACTTCCATTTTTATGGCCTTTGCATTTACAAGGACGCCGTAAAATGAGAACACCATGACGATTACCTGAAGGGAGAGCTTTGGAAGGGAGTACGTGTATCCCAGAACGTAGGCATCGAAACGGTCCGTCATGGCCTGGGAAATCCTCTGGAGGAAGTCATACGCTTCAGAGGGTAGGTTCAGGCCAAGAAGCCACTTGAAAAATGTGTTGACATACCCTGCTAGGGAATATTTAACGTCGTTTATCCAGAGTGCGAAGCCAAGAATAAAAAGGAAGGAAAGAACGGTAAGTATTCCCGTAAGGAGAAGCGCTGACCAACGGTTGCCGATTTTTGAGCTAAGCCTTTCGTGAAGTGGATAGAGTATATAAGTAAGGGTAACTGCCACTATCAGGGGAGAGAGAACAGGACTAACCGTCTGCCAGGTTAAATAGAGTATCACCAGTGAAACACCGACCCAGACGGCAGTTTCAAGTTCCATTCAGCATCCCCAAGTATTTTAGGATTAGCCCCCTTGCGCTCGGCTTGTTAAAGACTATGAGGTAACCTCTTTCGTCGAGGATAAAGTCCTTCCCGAGCGCGAGTAGGGTTTTCTTGAGCTTCACTATTTCCGCTTCTTCCAAGTTGATTCTGTCTTTAATTTCGTCCGGAGCTATTTCATCGAGCGCCTTCTCCAGCCTGTTGATGATGCTTTTGTTAACGAACTTTATTGGGCTAAAATTGGACTCCTCTGCAATTATCTCAGACGGGTCAAGGTAAATGCCCCAAAAGTCTTTGGCGCACTCGAAGGGATATATGTAGTCCTCGCCGTAGTCTGGAAGGTAGAGCTCCCTTATCACAGCGAGGAGAAGTCTCCTGGCGTCCTTTCCGTAGAACTCAATCCTGAGTTTGAACTTCCCGTCATCGAAACCGTTCTCAAACACCTCGAGCTTCTCCTCGCAGAGCATTCAATCACCTCCCAGATAGGGAGTAATGTAGCTCGGGTCGAGGTAGAGTGCCTTGCTCCCCACCACCTCAAAGTCGCTTGGAGTTTCAAGGTTCTTGTATATGACCACCTTTGCACCTGTAACATTCATTAACCTTTCGAGAACGGAAATAGCGGTATCAATACCCCCTGTTTCGTCCACCAGAGCTCCAGTAACGTTCTCGGCGAACCACGTTCTCCCACTGGCGAACTTCTTAACCTGAGAGATGCTCATGTTCCTGCCCTCGCTCACGGCCTGGAGGAACGCCTGGAAGTACGTGTTCACCATGTTGGTTATTATCTTCTTCTCCTCGGGGGTTAGGTCCCTCCACTCGGCCCCCATGTCCTTGTAAGGGCCGGTTTTGAAGACTTCCACCTTAATTCCGTTCCTCTGGTAGTTCTCCTGCAGGTCGTAGTGGACGTATATTACCCCAATGCTTCCCACCTCGGCGAGCGGACTTGCCACGATTTTGTCGGCACCGTTGGCTATGTAATAACCTCCAGAAGCCATTATGCCACCGGAGTAGGCCACTACAGGCTTTACTAGTGAAAGTTTCTTGACGGTAGAGTATATTTCCATCACAGGTCCAACTTCCCCGCCTGGGCTCTCAATCCAGAGAAGAACGCCCCCGATGGAGCCATTTGTGGATATTCTCCTGAGAAGGGGTATTACTTCGAGGGCTGTGTAATCATCTATTATCCCAAAAATGGGGACGACCGCTATTGTTTTTCCTCCCGTTTTGTTAATGAGGGAGCGCAGATAAGCGACTTCCTCTTTGAGCTGGTTTATCTGGTAGCTTGACGTTCCATTGCAGGTGAGGTTTACTGGGGTCTCAACGACGGCAGGCGCTGTATTATTGGGCGAAACGACCGCCGGTGAAATCGCCTTGTAGAGTACAACGATTGCCACTGTCGAGAGGGCGAGCAGGAGAACAAGAACCACTGATACGTACTTCCAGAGGTTTTCCCTCATTCTCTCACCTTAGACACCTTTCCTTGTTGGCTTTTAAACTTACCCCGCTAAGCTTTTTATATCCTCCTGCCAAATTCCGCCAGGTGATTGCATGGAGATTGGGGTAACCATCTATCCCCACTTCGTTACAAAGGACAAGAGCCTAGCTTCAATCCTCGCGGACGTCAAGATAAAGGACTACGACTTCGTCTCGATATTCCCCCATACGCTTGGGCTAATCAAGAACGGTGTGGTAGTTGAGAAAAGCCTGAGGAACATAGAGACGGCCCTCAGGGGCGTTGGGATAAACTACATCGTCAGGATGCCAACCTCAGTGAACCTGCGTGACCACATCTACTACACCAGGCACTTCCGCGTTGCCAAAGCAGTTGCAGACGTGGCGATAAAGCTCGGCGCCAAGGTCATCGTCATGCAGAGCGGAAGGACGGGAAGGCTTGACCTCGAGATAGAGGCTATACAGCAGCTGGCGGACATGGTGGCTCCATTCGGCATAAAGATAGCCCTCGAAAACACCTTCAGTGTTAAGGACACCCTCTACGTTGTTGACAACGTCCAGAGGGACAACGTCGGCTTCGCCCTCGACGTCGCCCATGCCTTCCTCAGCGCCCAGGGCAACGAGGAAAAACTGCTTGAAGATGTTAAGCTCGGCACAGACAAGACGATAATCCTCATGATACACGACAACTTCGGAAAGCTCTTCCCGCAGGTCGAACCCGAGGACGCTTTAGCTTATGGCGTCGGTGACCTCCACCTCCTTCCGGGGGAGGGAAGCATACCCTTTGGAAAGGTTCTCAAGCTCTTTGGCGATGTTCCTCTACTCCTGAAGGTGAAGGACGCCGACAAGTTCGCCAAGATACCGAGCAAACAGGGACTAATCGAGTTGCTCACGAGCCTCTGAATTTTACCTTTTCTCAGCTTGCTTGTATTCTAATTAAGAAAAGTATTTATATTACTCTCTCACTTTGTTTTCGGGGTGAAATCGTGACATCGTTGGCGGTACTTCCCTTCCTGTACGGCTCGCTCTCCGTCAGCATGGGGGTCATCGTGGAAAAGATTAAATCAAACTCCTTTTCCGTTCCACTGGACGTTGGCGGTTTTAATATTCTCCGAAAACTTTTCTGTTCGGGACTACGGGGATTGAATACGATTTTTTAGTACCTTTCATCGTTTATTGGGGGTTTTTACTTACCTAATATCCTCGATGTTTTCGGCCGAATACATTGGAAAGCCCCAAAACTTAGGACAAAGCCCGATTACTATTATGAGCAACCCTATACCAAAGCTGGATTTAGTCCAAAGGTATCTCTGGCGATATTCATTGCGTTGCTTTCAATCGGGGATGTTCTCCTCTACTATCTCGCCGTCATCCTTTCGGTTAAGAACAGCCAGCTGTTTTTGCTCATTTGGGGTTATTTACTGTTCCATGAACTCCTCATCGTGCTCTCAAGGGAAGAAATTCTGCTCGGCAAGAAAACGAGAGAGCTGTTCTATCTTCTCAAAATCCTATATCCTCGCGTTGTTCCCATCGGTCTGGTCTAGCGCTTCGGCCTTTAGAACTGGTTAATTCCTGTTCTATTTTCCCACTACATGATAACCGTCCTCTAGCTCTAGCGTGACCTCCCGGAGATGATGAGACCGCCGAAGATAACTTAAACTCCTATCCTCTTCCCTATCTCCCTGTAAAGGACGGCCAGGGCCTTTCCTATTGCCTCCTTTTTCCGTGTGAAGTGGGTTACGTCCTCAGTTAGGTTCTCCCTGATGATTTGAACTGCCTCTTCCATAGTTATAACGCCCTCAAGCCAGGCGTAAGCTAGAATAGCCTCTGCCACATCCCCCCTCGCGTGCTTGTCGCTCCTTGGGGGGGCTAGCTTTCTCAATCCCGACATCTCAAGGGCCATGGCCAGAGAAGCGTTCGGAACCCTCTCTCCAGTGGGTCTGCCCAAATACTCGCTCAGGGCCAGGGAAAACACGAAGTTGAGGAGAGAATCACCAAACTTGGCCAATCCCTTATCGGTAAAATCTTTGGAGTAAGAAAAAGAGGCCAAGGGTTTCACCCTTCGAGGGCATTCTTCCATGCATCAAGAAGAACCCTGGCCCTATCGAATACCTTCTGGGCGGCCTCCTCAAGGGCCTTCTCCGGTGTAACCTTCCCGTCGGTTACGACTTTAAACCTCGGCTTTCTGGCCATGAGAATAGGGTGCTCGATTGTGTAGCCGGCGAACTTAACGTGCTTGTTCTCGTGGAGGACTTCATTGAGCAGGTTGGCGAAGGTGTGGTCCTCTCCTTCGAGGTAAAATTCCAGCAGGTTTTCCTCGCGCTTTATTACCTCAATCCTCATCAGCATCACCCGTCAAGGCTTTCAACAGCTCTTCTAGGGCCTGCTCCTTGTTCTTAATGAGCTCGTATTTAAACTTATCCTCCTTCCACTCGGCTAGACCCAGCTCAACGAGTTTCTCCAAGACTTCCTCAGGTGGAACGTTAAAGGCAACGCTAACCGGAACTGCCACTTCCCTAATCTGTCTCGTCGTCTGGAGCGCTATCTCCGAGAGGGCATCTCCAAGCCTTTCAACGAGTTCAACGGCCTCGCTCCATGGAAGGGATGTTACGAGCTCATCTCCGCTGAGTTCAACCTTTTCGCCGAGGAGTTCAAGAGTTTTGATTATTATGGGGGTTGAAACGCTTGTTCTGGCCTCTCGGAGGAGGTCGTCAATCGTGTAGTGGTATAGACCGCGCTTGTCCGGGTAGAGCTTGGTCCTTACGCGGTTGTGGATTTCCCTTATTTTCCGTATTGCCTCCCTGATGTCGTCCTTCGTGCCCTGAACGTTGATTTTAAGGGAGTTTAGCTTTCCGTGGACGTAGATGAAAGCCGGCAGGCGAAGTCTCTGGAGTTCCTTCATGAACTCCTCCTTTTCAACGTCGTCCTTCACGTGAATCGTTATTACCTTCTTGGCCCTCATAGAGACACCTTCAGCTTTCTATAGTATGGCGAGAGCTTTCTCGTCTCAACGTTTCCACAGCGCGGACAGATTAGCTTGTCCCCGCGCCTTATGAGGGGTGTCCTACAGCGGGAGCAGAGGGCGTAAACGACGCCAAGGTCTTTATCCTTTGTTGTGAGCTGTATCGGGCTCTTTTCGTTGGCTATGACCTTTGCCCTCACTATGTCCCCAATCTTGAACTCCTTGGTTATGTCCTCGACAAAGCCCTCCTTTATCTGGGAAATGTGGATTCCGGCGAGCTTTGAGGTCGCTATTTCCCTGTCGTTTTCGCGACCCTCTATCTGGAGGAGCTGGACTATCACAGCTTGAGGCTTGACCTCTATGACCCTCGCGAGGACCACGTCGCCAACCTTCGGGAGGGGGGGAGTATCGGTTACGGGCTCGACGCTTATCTCCATTTTCTCTGGATTGATTCTGACCTTACCAGCTCTCGTTGCGTAGAGTTCGCCGTTCTCCTCTCTGACGCCTTCGCCGGGCATGAACTCCTCTATGACGCCGAGATAATCTCCCGGAAGTACGAGGTCACCGTTCTTAACCTTCTTATCCTCCATTCCCTCACCTCCGAAGATTTTCCTACCCCCTCTTTTTAAGCGTTCCCCAACGTTTATAGGCGGAAGGAAAAAGTTTTAGTAATTCGAAGCGATGGAGAGGTGGTGGTAGGAATGAGAATGCTTCTGATACACGCGGACTACCTTGAGTACGAGGTCAGGGACAAAGCCCTCAAGAACCCCGAGCCGATAAGCGAGGAGCAGAAGAAGGGCAGGCTCGATGAGGTACTTGCGGTCTTCATAAGCGTCGAGAAGGTTGATGAGGCAAACCCAGATGATGTCGTCGAGAAGGCTGTGAAGGAAATCGAAGAGGTCGCAAAACAGGTAAAGGCAGAGAGGGTCTTCGTTTACCCCTTTGCCCATCTGAGTAGCGAACTGGCAAAGCCTGAAATAGCCCTTGAGGTGCTCAAGAAAATCGAGGAGAAGCTTAAAGAGAGGGACTATGAAGTCAAGCGCGCCCCGTTTGGCTACTACAAGGCATTCAAGCTCAGCTGTAAAGGCCACCCACTGGCCGAGCTCAGCAGGACGATAGTCCCGGAGGAAGGCGTTTCGAAGGAGGAGCGCAATATAGCCCTTGAAAAGGAGGAGAAGGAGCTAGTCAGCTACTGGTATATCCTCACACCCGAAGGCGAGCTTATAGATGTTGACAAGTTCGACTTCACCGGTTATGAAAACCTGAGGAAGTTCGTCAACTACGAGATAGCCAAAAACAGGATAGCTGACAGAGAACCTCCGCACGTTAAGCTCATGCTTGAGCACGAGCTCGTTGATTACGAACCGGGAAGTGACGGGGGAAACCTTAGGTATTATCCCAAGGGAAGACTCATCAAGGGCCTCCTTGAGCAGTACGTTACCGAGAAGGTTGTTGAATACGGTGCCATGGAAGTGGAAACGCCAATCATGTATGACTTCGAGCACCCTGCCCTTGAGAAGTACCTCAACCGCTTCCCTGCGAGACAGTACATAGTTAAAAGCGGTGACAAGAAGTTCTTCCTCCGCTTCGCGGCATGTTTCGGCCAGTTCCTCATCAAGAAGGACGCAATCATAAGCTACCGCAACCTCCCACTGAGGATGTACGAGCTAACTAGATACTCCTTTAGGAGAGAGAAGAGCGGCGAGCTTTCAGGCTTGAGAAGGCTCAGGGCCTTCACGATGCCGGACATGCACACCGTTGCCAAGGACCTCCAGCAGGCGATGGACGAGTTCAAGAAGCAGTACAAGCTCAGCATGGAGGTCCTCAGGGGCGTTGGCCTTACGCCAGAGGACTACGAGGTGGCCATACGCTTTACAAGGGACTTCTGGGAGGAAAACAAGGACTTCATAGTCGAGCTGGCAAAGATAATAGGCAAGCCCGTCCTGATAGAGATGTGGGACCAGAGGTTCTTCTACTTCATCCTCAAGTTCGAGTTCAACTTCGTTGACAACCTCGACAAGGCGGCCGCTTTGAGCACGGTGCAGATAGACGTGGAGAACGCGGAGAGGTTTGGAATAACCTACTACGATGAAGAAGGCAAGGAGCGCTACCCGCTCATACTCCACTGCTCCCCGAGCGGAGCTATTGAGCGCGTCATGTATGCAATCCTTGAGAAGCAGGCAAAACTTCAAGCGAAAGGCCAAAAGCCGATGTTCCCGCTCTGGCTCAGCCCGATACAGGTCCGCGTCATTCCGGTAAGCGATGAAGTCATGGACTACGCCCTCTACGTTGCAGGAAAGCTTGAAGGAGCTAAGATAAGGGTTGACGTTGACGATACTGGCGACAGGCTCAACAAGAAGATAAGGAAGGCGGAGAAGGAGTGGATTCCCTACATAGTCGTCGTCGGCAAGAACGAGAAGGAGCAGAACACTGTAACCGTCAGGAGAAGGGAGGACGGCAAGCAAGTTGAGATGCAACTGGAGGACCTCATCAGGGAGATAAAGAGGAAGACCGAGGGCTTCCCATACAAGCCGAGGCCCCTACCGCTTCTCCTCAGCAGGAGGCCAAAGTTCAGGGGTTGATATCTCTTTTAACACTATTTTCTCCCTTCCCCTGCTTACTTTGAGAGAGTATATCATCGGCTCGAAGTCCGGGTAGGGTGCCTTCAGGAAGTAGAGAAGCTCTTTGACGTTGTTATCCCTTATTTCTGACTTTGCCAGTAGAACATAATCGCTTATGTTTGAAACCCATGCAACGAACCTCTTGGAGACCATGTCGGCGTTAAGTGGCAGGAGAAGAATTGATTCCGGAAAGCGGATGCTCTTTTGGGCTATTGTCTGGTTGAGGAGCTTTATGGTCTGCTCCTCCCCGAGCATTAGGGAGGCCCCGTCAAGTGTGTAAATCATTCTGATGGCGTTCTTGGAAGTTAAGCTCTCCTTGAGAGGTCCGCAGTAAATCATGTCTATCTTCGGGTTTATCGTTTCTGGTTAAACCTTGTCGAGGTAGAAGACGTTCTCCATATCAAGCCTTAGGGGTGAATACCTGGAGCCGAAGACATCTATTATGGCAAGCCTAGAACTTTGGAGTGCTTCCTCCGCGTTCATACCCACGCTGTTGCACCTGTGGAGGAGGCTTTTAAGGGGAACGCTGTAGTTTGAAATAACCGTAAAGTAGCCCTCCTCAATAGCTTTTCTAAGAAAGAGAAATAGAATTTGCCAAGCTGAGGAGTAGGTGTCAAAAATTACGGAAACGGTTGACCCCTTCATTGCTGAGAGAGGAAAAACATCGAGAAGTGTCTTCATTCCTCACCCCCCATGTGGCGTCCCAGAGAACACCTCCGCCAAGAACTCCCTTGCCTCTTCGCTGAACTTGTCGAGTTTGACTTCCTTGCCGAACTTGTCATAAACCTTACCGTCCCTGAAGTTGAGCTCAAAGACCTCGTAGTGCTCCTCACTTTTCTCGTGGAGCTTTATACCGTGTCCCTTGAGGTGGTTCTCGAGGTTCTCAATGTCAACGTACTTTCCACATTCCTCGCACCTGTAGAACTGCCAGAAGATGTAGTCCTGACCCGCTAGAAGGTTGGCCTTTATGTGGTTTATCAGCGCACCGCCGAGGTACTCGTAGATGTCCTCCTGAACGAGTTTCCCATCGCTCTCAGCGACCTTAAAGCCGGCCCAAACTATGTGGTCGTTTATATCCGCGAGGGTGGCTTTGAGGTAGCGGTAGGTGAGGACAAAGCTTCCGTTCTTGACGTAGAAGACGCCCTTGTCGGGGATTGCCACGATGTGGATTCCATTGACGTCCTTTCCGGCCAATGAATCGGCCTCGTCCCTGTTCTTGGCGACGTCTATAACAACCTTCACGTTGCTCTTCTTGTGGGTTCCGATTATAGTATTCCCCTCGATTTCCCAGTGGTAGTCATCGAGGTAGCGGACCTGGGTGTAGACCTTCTTAACGCCGGGACTCAGCTCACTGTACATGCTCACCACCTGAGAAGGTTCTCGCGGGTGTTAATAAGCTTTAGCGGAAAAGCTTAAAAACTACCGTCCAAAGCGCCTCTGCCTCTTCTGGAACTCGCGTATGATTCGAAGGAAGTCAATCTTCCTGAACTCGGGAAAGTAGACGTCAACAAAGAAGAGCTCGCTGTAGGCTATCTGGTATAGGAGGAAGTTGCTTATCCTGACTTCACCGCCT
Organism: Thermococcus sp.; assembly: GCF_015523185.1. NCBI lineage: Archaea > Methanobacteriati > Methanobacteriota > Thermococci > Thermococcales > Thermococcaceae > Thermococcus > Thermococcus sp. Next base: position 11,281 of record NZ_WAKV01000004.1, on the reverse strand, counting down.
GTTCTTATCACTATGTCCGGGTCAGGCATGTTTGGGTAATAGAGGTAACGCTTTATCAGTTCCTCGTCTATCTCATCTGGCTTCAGCTTTCCGGCCAGAACGTCCTCGACTATCTCCTTGACGGCATCGGCAATCTCGCTCCTTCCCCCGTAGGCCAGGGCTATGTTGAGGGTGTAGTTGGAGTACTTCCTCGTTGCACGCTCGGCTTCCTCTGCAGCTCTCCTAACGTTTTCGGGGAGCATCTCCTTCCTCCCGATGACGTTAACCCTTATGCCGTACCTGTGAACCCTCTTGTCCTTAACGAGCTCCTTGAACTTCTCCTCAAAGAGGTTCATAAGGGCATTTACTTCCTCAGGTGTTCTCTTGAAGTTCTCGGTGGAGAAGGCGTAGACCGTGAGAGTCCTTATTCCAAGTTCGCGACACCATTCGAGGATTTCCTCAAGCTTTTTAGAGCCAAAGAAGTGGCCATACCAGGGGGGCTTTTCAAGTTTCCTTGCCCATCTCCTGTTGCCGTCCATTATTATGGCAACGTGCTTGGGAATGTTCCCGGATTTAACCTTTTCAAGGAGGTACTTCTCGTACAGGTCGTAAGCGGGCTTGAAAATAATGTGAGGGACGTGGGAGAGAAGCCTGTAAATCATAACCCTCACTCAATCCTCTTCCTTGATTTAAGGTGCTTCTCGGCAAGCTCCATGTAGATTTCTGCGTTCTTCTTTGTCCACTCGATTTCCTCTTCGCTTAGCTGTCTGACAACCTTGCCCGGAACGCCGATGACGAGGCTGTAGTCGGGAATCTCCTTGCCCGGCGGGACAAGGGCTCCAGCGCCTATAACTACGTGCTTGCCTATCTTAGCCCCGTCGAGGATTACCGCCCCCATGCCTATGATGACGTAGTCGCTTATCTCAGCCCCATGAACGACCGCGTTGTGGCCTATGGTGACGTACTTGCCTATCCTGGTCGGCTGGTTGTGGGAGGTGTGTATGCTCACGTTGTCCTGAACGTTGGAGCAACAGCCGACGTAAATCTGTTCGATGTCGCCCCTTAGAACTGCGGATGGCCAGACGCTTGTCTTCTCTTCGAGAACGACGTCGCCAATTACGGAGGCGCTCTCATCAACAAAAGCAGTCGGATGAATTTTAGGTTTCTTCCCGTTGAACTCGTAAACGGTCATTCCCACCACCGGGTTATAGTCTCGGGGAGAACTTATAAAGATAACCGGGAAAATTTAGCGGGGAAAGGACTATGAGATATAGGCGAGGTGCCAGTGCCGAAAGAGAGCTCATAAAGATGCTTGAGAAAGCCGGTTTCGCCGTCGTTCGTTCCGCCGGCAGTCACCGGGTTGACCTCGTTGCCGGCAACGGGAAGGATTACCTCTGCATAGAGGTCAAGAGCACCCGCTCGGAGAGGCTTTACCTCCCCAGAGAAGACGTTGAAAGGCTCGTTTACTTCGCGGAACGCTTTGGAGGGAGACCAATCCTCGCTGTCAAATTCGTAAACGTCGGCTGGAGGTTCTATCTGCCCGGGAACCTAAAGTCAAGCGGGAAAAGTTACCGTCTCGATTTGAACGACGAGTTCCAGACACTGGACTCCCTTCTCGGAAAGCAGAGAACCCTCGAAGAGGTGATTTCTGATGAAAGTTAAAATTTTTATCATCCTGTTAATCGTTACCTTGCTCACTGTCCATCAAGTTTCATCCCAGGAAGCTCCACTCCTGAGCGTTACGGTTCTTAACAAGGAGATTCCAGCTCTGCCCGGGAGCACCGTTGTCGTTCCCTTTTCGGTGACGAACCTCGGCAACGAGACGATAAGCAACGTTACAGTCTACGTTACCGGTCCGGCGCAGGGTTTTCAGTACAGTGTCAAGGTAATACGGACTCCAATTGAACCGGGGGAGAGTTTGAACGATACAATCACGCTAAGGGTCCTCAATGTTCCCCCGGGGGAGTACAACCTCACGCTCGTTGCGAAGGCAGGAAACGTTTATTCAAGCGATAGGTTTGTCGTATCTGTTGGCGTTCTCTCGGACTACTCACTATCCGTTGAGGTCGGAAGAAGGTATATATACGGACACGATGTTGCCATCACCTTCAAGGTCGTTTCAAAGTCCAACGGGATTCTCCTCGGCTCCATAGGTTACAGGGTGATGAGTGGTGGAGTCATACTCAAAAGCTACGAGAACTCCACTTACCTCAACCCCGGGGAAGTCTGGGAGAAGACAATCGTCCTCAAGCACCCTGATATTGGCAACTACACCGTTGAGCTCTGGGCAAACCTCGGTGGCAAATATAAAAGGGTTACAAAGACTTTCGAGGTCTATCAGAGGAAACTCTCCTATGACGTCTACTTCATGGACAGTGCCATCTACGTCAGAGTTTTCAACTCAACGGGTGGGGTTCCCGGGATAGAGGTCTCAATTAATAACGCCACATTTGAAACAGACTCAAGTGGCCAAGTCTCCTACCTAGTTACAAAACCGGGAGTTTACAGGGTAACGCTGAACCTCGACGGGAAAATTGTGACGACCTTTGTTGATGTCAAGAAACTGATTCTGACTCCAACTGTCTCCAACGGGACGATTATAGTTCAGGTCATTGATTCCTCTGGACTTCCGGTCCCAAACGTCACGGTTGTTGCGTCCGGTCCACTGGGCACGGATTACGAGGTAACTAACTCCTCGGGGATTGCTGTGATAAGTTTGAAAAGAACCGGATACGGGAGCATCGTCATCAAAGCCGAAAGCGACCACTACCTTCCTGGCGAGGCAATTGTGACGGTTCCAAAGCCCTCCCCAACCACGACATCGAGTCCGACGCAGACCCCATCCAACACGACCATCCCGGTTCCTCCTAGTACGTCGGAGACTACACCGAAAAGTTCAAGCCATCTAGGGCTGATTTTAATCCTTTCAGGCATAGTCCTTGCGGGAACATCTTACTTTGCCTTTGCTCATCCCATAATCCAGGAGGAAACGCTTGACCGCTACTACTTCCTTAAGGTTCGGGCTCCCAGGCTCCGCCCCCTTGAGAACTACCGCGTTGAGAGGCCGGTTAAGGCCGTTGAAGTCAGAACAACAAAGGGCAATGCCAAGGTTGAGAACGGGAAACTAATCTGGGAGCTCGACCTCGAGCCGGGTGAGGAGGCTTACCTCCAGGCACTTCTCGGGTGACCATCTTTTCTTTAGCAAACCTTATTAAGCCGGCCGAACACATTAAGACGAAAATCTAAAGGAGGCGAGGTCCATGGTGAACCTCGAACTGCTCAAGAAAATCGTTGAGGCCCCGGGAGTTTCTGGATTCGAGTTCCTTGGAATTAGAGACGTTGTAATTGAGGAACTGAAGGACTATGTTGATGAGATTAAAGTCGACAAGCTCGGCAACGTCATAGCCCACAAGAAGGGCTCAGAACCGAAGGTGATGCTCGCAGCACACATGGATAAAATAGGCCTCATGGTGAACCACATAGACAAGGAGGGCTACCTCCACATAGTTCCGGTTGGGGGAGTTGACCCGAGAACGCTGGTTGCCCAGAGAATTCGCTTCTTCACCGAGAAGGGCGAGCGCTTTGGAGTAGTCGGCCACATTCCGCCCCACCTTCAGAAGCCCGAGGACAGGAAGAAAGCTGCGGACTGGGATACCATCGTCGTAGATGTGGGCGCTGACAGCAGGGAGGAAGCTGAGGAGCTCGGCTTCCGCGTCGGAACCGTCGGTGAATTTGCTCCAGCCTTCACCCAGCTCAGCGAGAACAGAATAGCCACTCCCTACCTCGACGACCGAGTTTGCCTCTACGCGATGATTGAAACTGCCAAGGTCCTTGAAAACCACGAGGCAGATATCTACTTTGTTGCAAGCGTCCAGGAAGAGGTAGGCCTTCGCGGAGCTCGCGTCGCTTCCTACGCGATAGACCCCGAGATAGGTATAGCCATGGACGTCACCTTCGCCAAGCAGGTGGGCGACAAAGGCAAAATCGTTCCCAAGCTCGGCGGTGGGCCCGTTATGGACGCCGTTGGTCCGAACATCAACCCCAAGCTGAGAGCCTTCGCCGATGAGGTGGCCAAGAAGTACGACATTCCACTCCAGGTAGAGGCCAGTCCGAGGCCGACGGGGACTGATGCAAACATAATGCAGATTAACAGGGAGGGCGTTGCAACCGCTGTGCTGAGCATACCGATAAGGTACATGCACAGCCAGGTCGAGACAGCCGATTTGAGGGACATTGACCTCACGATAAAGCTCGCCAAGCACCTCCTTGAGGAGCTTAGGCCAATGGACCTGACCCCGTGATGGAAAGATTTATTGGCTTTTCTTCCCTCTTTTATTTGGTGACCAGATGATAGCGGTCGTTTCCATTGGCCCCCTTGAAAGGTGGCTTATTGATGGTATTGTCCAATTCGTAAGCGATTACTACTCCCGCTTTGGGATTAGTGTTGAAGAAGTGGGTGAAGTGCCGGCCGAGCCCTTCTCGGTAGCATTCACCCCCAGGAGGAACCAGTACCTCGGACGGGTCTTTCTGCCCACGCTTTCGTCACTCGCCACTAAACTCGAAGCGATTGCCGTTGTGGGAATCACCGACCTTGACCTCTACGAGGAGGGCCTGAACTTTATCTTCGGCCTCGCCAACCCCTCGCTGAGAAGCGCCATTGTCTCGGTTCGCAGGCTTAGGAACGAGTTTTATAGCCTAGAACCCGATGAAAACTTGCTCCTTAGGAGGGCGGTTAAAGAGGTCATGCACGAGCTCGGCCACGTCTTTGGCCTACCTCACTGCCCCAATCCTAAATGCGTCATGCACTTCTCGAACTCCCTGGTAGATACCGACGTCAAGGGGCCTCTCTACTGCCCCATATGTGAAAGGAAACTCATAGAGAATCTCAGAAAGCTGGGGGTGTTGAAATGATTGAGGTTGAAGTTAAGGGATATGGTAATAATGATGTCTTTGAGAAGGTCAGGGAGAACTTTAAGTTTATAAGGAAGGAATATCATGAGGACACCTACTACCAGCATCCGTGCAGGGACTTTTCCAAAACCGATGAGGCTCTGAGGATTCGTGTAAGGCGCTTCAACGGCCACTTCGAGGCTTTCCTGACATATAAGGGGCCAAAAATTGACCCCCGGTCCAAGACCCGGGAGGAGATTGAAGTCCCGATTGAAGACCCGGATGCCCACGCGAGGATTCTGGAGTCCCTCGGGTTCAGGGAAGTTCTAACCGTTGAGAAGGTTCGGGAGAAATACTACGTCGAGAGGGGCATAACCCTTACCCTCGATGAGGTCGAGGGCCTTGGAAAGTTTGTAGAGATTGAGGCCATAACAGACGACAAAAGCAAGGTTCCCGAGCTTGTGGAGAGGCTGAGGGAAATTCTGCTTGAGCTTGGAGTTACGCGCTTTGAGAGGCGCTCCTACCTTGAGCTACTCCTGGAGAAGGGTGACTGAATGGGAAAGCTTGACGAACTCTTCGGGGTAATCAAGGAGAAAAGACCGGACACCGAAGTGCTCACCGAGATAGAGGACAGACTGCTCGTTGATGACATTCCCGGGGCAATAGCGCTCCTAGAGGAACTGGAAAGGGAGCAGAACGTTGTAATAGCGGTCAGGATGATTCTCAGGAAGATTCTCCGCATGAGGGAATCGGAAGAAAACGCCGAGATACGATTCGTTCCACTCCTAAAGAGCCTCGTTCCATACGTCAACGGCATAAAGAATGAACGTTACAGGGCCCTTCTCCTCGGAGAACTTGCCCTTGGCTTTTACGTCATCGGGGCCGAGCTGGAAGGCGACTTCGCCCTTAAGGCCTCGATAAACCTTGCCCTTGAGCATCCGGACATACTGAGGGACATAATAATGAACCTCATAAACGCGGGCCTCTTTCCAAAGGCCGGCTACGCCATGAAGTTCGTGAAGGACAGGGAGAAGCTCGACGTTGTTCTGGTTTACCTGGCCGAGGTTCTTTACGAGAGAGGCGAGGAGGAGAAGGCTTTGGCGGTGATAGGCCATATAACCAGCAACTTCCACCGGGCCGTCGCGCTTTTCCACCTTGCGGAGTTCGAGAAAACCAGAAACCGCGAGAAAGCCCTCCAGTTCGTTGAGTGGGCCATAAGGATTGCCGAGAGGATAGAGGACCCGGATGCAAGGTTCGAGCTCATGCTGAAGCTCTACGACCTAAGGCATGAAATTTTGGGTGAGCCCCTCAGCCTCTCCGAGTTGTTGGCGAGGGAAACTCCTCAGGAGAAAGGGCCGGTGGAAGACCGAGGGCCCTCGAAAGGAGAAGCGAGTGAGGAACCTTAACGCCGATTTCAACGAGCTCTTCTATCCTTTCCGCGACCTTCCTCGGTTCTCCCTGAAGTACAATTCTCCCACCGCTCAACACCACGAGCCTGTCGGCATTTCTAAAGAGAAACCTTGAGTCGTGCTCCACTATAATAACCGTTGTCCCCTCCCGGTTGAGTCTCTTTATGACATCGAGAACCTCCCTCTTGCCCCTCGGGTCGAGCTGGGACGTTGGCTCGTCAAGAACCAGATGACTTGGCTTCATCGCTATCACCGATGCTATCGCGAGCCTCTGCTTTTCTCCCCCACTAAGGTTCGGAGGAAACTCGTCTTCCAGTCCCTTAAGGCCGGTAACCTTTAGAGCCCACTCGACCCTTTTGGCAATCTCCTCTCTCGGAAGGCCGAGGTTTTCGAGTGCAAATGCCACCTCATCCTCAACTGTCATATTGAAGAGCTGGCTCTCCGGGTTCTGGAGGACGAGGCCGACGAGTGTTGACAGCTTTGGAACGGGCGTTTCGGTCGTTTTGAAGACCTTTCCAGTTTTCGGGTCTCTGATAATTACCTCCCCCGAGAATGTTCCCCTTATGGAATTTGGAATTATGCCGTTAAGAGTTAAGGCCAGTGTTGACTTTCCGCTCCCACTCGGCCCTAGGATTCCAATGAATTCCCTGTCTCCAATAGTAAGGCTAACACTATCTAGGGCCGGTTTGGTGGAGCGGAGGTAGTGAAAGGTGACGTTCCTAATCTCAATCATTTCCTGCCCACCTTCGGGAACAGAAGGAAGACGCTTATTATGAAAACCAACGTTGAGAATATCTCGAGCCTTCCAATCCACATGAGGAGTATGTAGAGGACCTTAAGGTCGAGGGGCATGGATGGAGATGTTATGCCAACGCTCAGCCCGACGTTGCCCTGAGCAGATGCGACCTCAAACAGTGCATTGGCAAGGCTTGTTTTAACCCGGAGCATCGTGTAAATTGTCCCTATAAGAAGGAATGCCAGATACGTCATTGTGAAGCTCATGACCTCCTGAATATCCTCCTCGGTAAAGACGTAGTTGCCGACCTTCCTCTTTATAACCGCCCCCCTCGGGAGGATTGCACTCTCTATCGTCCACTTCAGGCTCTCGTACATCAGAGTAACGCGGATGAGTTTTATTCCTCCCGCGGTGCTTCCCGCTCCGCCGCCGATGACCATAAGAATCGCCAGGATAAACTTTGCAACCTCAGGGTAGTTGGAGAGGCTCGTTATCTGGAAACCTGTACAGCTTATCGCCGAAACCGCATGAAACACCGCCCCTTGGAGGGCCTGTCCGACTGAATCACCCACTTGGTAGAGGCTGTAGGCAATTATAGCTATGGCTGGGATTAAAAAGATGAACATGTAACGAACCTGAATGTCGTCAAAGAAAGGTTTCAGGGACTTGCTCTTGAAAATTCTGTAGTGAACAGTGAAATTAACGGCACCCATAATCATGAGAAAAATCGTAACGGCGTTTATTGCAGGGCTGTGGAAGAAGCCGATGCTCTGGTCGTGGGTGCTCATACCGCCCGTCCCAAGTCCAGTCATGGCGTGGGTCAGTGCATCAAAAACGTTCATGCCATTTATGTAGTAGAGGTAAGACCCGACGAGGGTAAGGACTAGATAGATTTCAAATATCACCTTTGACGTGTTGATTAGGTTTGGAAGAATCCTCTCGCTCCTCGCTTCGGCTTTGTATAGCCTCGCCGCCGCGACACCCGGTCTTATCAGAATTGAGAGGGCGACAAGGACTATTCCAATCCCACCGAGCCACTGCATCCAGGCGCGCCAGAAGAGGAGTATCTTGGGGTAACTTGAGAGGTGACTCATCATGGTTAGCCCCGTTCCCGTCCATGCGCTCATACTCTCGAAGTATGAATCAACGAAGCTCATGTGAGCTATATTCATGAAGGGAACGACGCTCACAAAGGAAGCGAAGAGCCACGTAAAGGCGGCGGCAATCATTGCCTGCCTTAGATTCACGTCCTCAACCTTACTGGAGTGTCTGCTGAGCCAGGCCCCGAGGAGAATGCAGGCCATTCCAGGGATAGCAAAATACGGCACGTATTCTGCTTGATTCGGATAGAACCACACCAAAAGAACCGGGAACAGATAGGCGAGTCCGACTCCTTGGAGTATTGAACCTATAAGGTTCCTTACCACGAACAGGTCTGCCGAGACGTTTATGCGCTTTCTGAATTCTAGCATCGGCTCACCGTTTCGCGTAATGGTGGCAGGAATAAAAGGTTTTTCGTAAAGTTTAAGGGGAACCTAAGGGCAGTTGGGTCGGTGGTAAAGGTGGACGAGAGAGAAGCCCTGATTAAGGCAGGCGAGATAGCCAGAAAGGTCAAAGAGGAAGTTAAAGACCTCATCAAGCCCGGTGAAAAGCTCTATGACATAGCTGAGTTCGTTGAGAAGAGAATTGTTGAACTCGGCGGAAAACCGGCATTTCCCTGTAACCTCTCGCTCAATGAGATTGCGGCCCACTACACCCCCTACAAGGGGGACGACACCGTTCTCCATGAGGGCGATTACCTTAAGCTCGACCTCGGCGTCCACGTTGACGGCTACATAGCGGACACTGCCCTGACCTTCCGCGTTGGAATGGATGAAGATGAGCTGATGGAAGCGGCCAGAGAAGCCCTTGAGAACGCGATAGCAACCGTTAGGGCGGGTGTAATGGTGAGGGATGTTGCGAAAGCTATTGAAGAGACAATACGGGGCAAGGGATTCAACCCGATAGTGAACCTTAGTGGACATAAGGTAGAGCGCTACAAGCTTCATGCAGGAGTTAGCATACCCAACGTTTATAGGCAGGCGGATACATACGTTCTCCGGGAGGGAGACGTTTTTGCGATAGAGCCCTTCGCAACAACGGGGGCAGGACAGGTAATAGAGGTTCCGCCGGCCTTAATCTTCATGTACGTCCGCGACAGGCCTGTAAGGATGCTCCAAGCTAGGAGGCTTTTGATACATATAAAGCGGGAGTACAAAACGCTTCCCTTTGCTTACCGCTGGTTGCAGGGGTTTTTACCGGAGGGACAGCTGAAGATGGCCTTGGCCCAGCTCGACAAAGCAGGAGCAATATACAGCTACCCGATACTGCGTGAAGTTAGAGGTGGCATGGTCGCTCAGTTCGAGCACACGGTTATCGTTGAGAAGGACGGTGCATACATAACTACCTGAGCTCTTTTTCTTTGATTCTAGCCTGAAAATCTAGAACAGCGTCTTGGGTCTTGTATTTCTGAAATTTTGGAGAATTTGGAAGGGACTGGGGAACCCTTGCGGGCTCGGCAGTTGGCGCCGGGGCAGGGATTTGAACCCTGGCGGGCGGACGCCCACGGGATCTCGAGTCCCGCGCCTTCCCGGACTAGGCTACCCCGGCGCGGTCTTGGATTTACTGAGCTGTTTATAAACCTTTCCGCGAAAGATTTATTAACCTTGATTAACTAAAACAACGCCGGTTGCAAAGGTTTAAATCCCAGGAAAACCAATATACAAATTGCAGGAGGTGGCAGAAATGGTCGGAATTCAGGTGCAGGAGGTAATGACGGACAGGTTCCAGAAGATAGACATAGATGCCCCCCTTTCTGAGGCAATTGGCATCTTCGAAAAGGAAGACCCCGACCTTATTCTCGTCTTCGATGGAAATCTGTACAAAGGCGTTCTCACCCAAGACTTAATTATACGCTCCCACCTCAAGTGGGACCCAACCAAGGCGAAGGTTAGGGACGTTTACAGACCAGCCCCCGTTGTGAAACCTGATGAGGACCTCAGCAAGGCCGCCAAGCTCATGATTGAGGTTGACCTCCGCTCACTCCCTGTTGGGGAGTCGAAGGCTGAAATAATCGGTGTTATAAACGATATAGCCGTTCTTGAGAGGGTCGCTGAGACAGATTTTGGAAAGAAAAAAGTGGAGGAGTTCATGACCAAGGACGTTATAACACTCCGGCCTGACGATACAGTCGCCAAAGCCCTGGCAACTATGCGCGACCATGCAATCTCGAGGATTCCCGTAGTTAACGAGGAAGGTAGGTTGGAAGGCCTTGTAACGCTCCACGACCTTATCCTGCGCTTCATAAAACCGCGCTTCAGAACCAAAGCAGGGGAACTCGCTGGGGAGAAGATACCCCCCTTCAGCATGCCCCTTCGGGATGTGATGATTAGGGGTGTTATAACAGTTCTCCCCGATGCCAAAGTCAGAGAAGCCGTTGCGACTATGAAAGACAACAATATAGATGGTCTTGTCGTCGTCAACGAGAACAACAAAGTCGTTGGTATCCTTACGGTCAAGGACCTGCTCCTACCGATTTCAAAGATGACTGAAAAAGAGGCAAGGTTCTACCTCCAGCTCGGCGGTGACGCCTCAATCCTCAGTGACTTCACCAGGGAGAGAATCATAGAGGACATCAAGCGCTTCGTTGACGGCTACGAGGACCTGCTCGGTCAGGAGGGCATAATATACCTCTACATAAGGCGTTTTCCCGAGAAGTTCAGGGGAGTCCACCTCTACCAGGCCAGAATGAGGGTTGTTACTGACAGGGGCGTCTTCGTTGCAACGGGCGAGACCTGGGGTGCGATACAGGCAGTCCACGACGCCCTGAGGGCAATAGAGAGGCAGCTCCTCCAGAAAGCGGAACTTGAGAAGGACACGCGCTACGCTAAGCGCTTCCTTGAGAAGCTCGGTCTCAGCTAAACTCCTCGAATTCCCTTTCTATTATTCTTCTCTGCTTTTCGTTCAGAACCTCCGGGTTTATAACAAGTACTAAGGTTCCTCCCTCGGCAACGACGCGATCCTTGAGGTTCAAAAGGAACTTGATTGAGTTTTCAAAGCCGTTCTCGAGCATGAGGTACTCAAAGGCCTCGACGTATATCGTTCTATACCCCTGTGCCAGCGCGCGGGCGATTAAATCGGTGAGTATCTCTATCTTCGTTGGACTTATCGCGTAAATTAGGGGCTTCTCCTCAAGCTTACCCTCCTTGGCGCGGGTAATCCAGAACAC
>NZ_WAKV01000003.1 GCF_015523185.1 Thermococcus sp. | reverse complement strand
TCGACCTCCCTGAAGTCGTAGAACTTTTCTGAAATCCTTACCGGGGCATAGAGCTTGCCCCACTCCTTGAGCCTCTCAAGGAACTCGTAGGTGTGTTCTTTCGGCAACTTAACGTATCTCAACCCAATCACCTCCGATGAACATAAACATACACACGACCATTTTTGTTCCTCAGTATGAACTCTGCCAGAGCCTAAAAAAGCGTTTTTAAACCCGAAAATTGTAAACCAAAGGTTAACATCGTTTGTTTAGCCTAACGAGAGAAGAAAACAAAAGTGCTTTAGCACTATACACTGGAAAGCTTTTTATTAGGTGGCCCAAACGAATGCCAGTGTTTGAGATGAAAAGCCAAACGTTCGTTGCAATCGCACTCATCCTGTTACTCCTACCATACGCCTCCGCTCTTGAGCCCTCCCATCTCTGGAGCTACTCAGACACATGCGCCGTCTTCTCGATGGCCTTAAACGAGAACGGAACGATTGGGCTGGCCTTCGGCTACTACGCTGAACTGCTTAGTCCCAACGGAAAGCTCCTCTGGAAGGTCCCAACGAGGGGAATAGCCTATTCCTCAGCTCTCTCCGACGACGATATTTTACTCATCGGTACCGAGGGCAGATGGGTTCAGGCCTTTAAAGATGGCAAAGTCCTGTGGGAGATGAACCTGCGAGAGGCTGTAGTCAGCGTTTCGATGTCGCCGTTGCGGGCGATGCTTCGGGCCGGGTTTACCTCTTCCGGAACGGTAAACTTGCCTGGGAAAAGCGCTTGGGAAACTACACATGGAGCGTTCTCCTGTGGGGGAATAAGGTTCTCGTTGGCTCTGACTCGGGGCTGTGGGTGATATCATCTTCCGGACAACCCCTGTGGAGAACCAATCTCGGCCCGGTTAGGAAAGTCCTGGTGGTTCAAAATGAGATTGTGGCCCTCTTGGTTCCGCAGTCAGAGTTGTGGAGTGAGCTTGTAGCGTTTGATGAAAACGGGAAGGTCCTCTGGAAGAAAAAGTTCAGTGGTTATGCCAGGGCCGTTGATACCGATGGGAAGGGCATCGCGGTTGCCGGGAACTTCGGGAACGTTACCCTTTTTGCCCTCGATGGAAGAGCTATCTACTCAGTCCCCCTAATCGGCTACGCCTACGACGTTGGAACTAGGGATAATTACACCCTCGTAAGCTACGGGAAAACGGCCGAGCTTGTAGCGCCCAACGGGACAGTTGTGTGGTTCCAGCGCTTCAACGGGACCGCTTACCACGTCGCCTTTTCGCCCAAGGGCTACTTCCTGACGGAATACGGCTCCCATGATGTTCAAAACTGCTACAGCGTCATTGAGGCATGGTCCCTCGGCGAGGCCCAACCTACCGTTACCCCAACAGAGAAAACCGAGGAGATTGGCTTTAACCCCTACGTTGGTCTTTCCCTGCTCCTGACTATCTTGCTGTTGGGGGTTCTGCTATGGCGGAAGCGATAATAGCTAAGAACCTCGTCAAGCGCTACGGTGACTTCGAGGCAGTAAGGGGTGTCAGCTTTAGTGTGAAGAAAGGTGAAGCCTTTGCCCTGCTGGGCCCCAACGGTGCCGGAAAGACGACCACTGTGAGAATGTTAACGACCTTAACCTCAATTACCTCCGGGGAGGCCTATATCAGCGGCTTCGACGTCAAAAGGGAGAGGCTCGCGGTTAGGAGGTCAATAGGCCTTGTTCCGGACGTTTCGAACCTCTACGATGAGCTCACCGTGAGGGACAACCTGAGGTTCATGGCGAAGCTCTACGATGCCCCCATTGAGAGGGTCGAGGAGCTAATAAGGGAGTTTGAACTTCCAGCCAATAGGAAGTTTGGAAAATTGAGCACGGGCTTTAAGCGGAGAGTGACGATAGCCTCCGCCCTGATTCACGAGCCTGAAGTCCTCTTCCTCGATGAGCCGACCAACGGGCTGGACGTTCACTCCGCCAAGGCCGTCAGGGCTCTCATTAGGGTTCTGAATAAAAAGGGCATGACTGTCTTTATAACAACTCACAATATGGTTGAAGCTGGGACGATTCCGCAGAGGATAGCGATAATGAGGGAGGGAAGGATAGTAGCCGAAGGCAAGAGGAGCGAACTCGCAAAGTTAATTGGAAAGAAGGTCGTGGTAAAGCTCTCGGTTGAGCCTTTGACGTCTTCCCTCCTGAGGGCCCTGGAAGAGTACAACGTTTCCTTTGATGAGGGAGGCTCATTCTGGAGGTTGAAAACGTTGATGAATTCCTCGAAAGGCTGTACTCCTTAAAGGCCGAGCTTGGCTTCAGGATTGAGAGCCTCTGCACAGAGGTTCCGAGCGTTGAGGACGTTTTCGTTGAGCTGACCAAGGGTTGTCCCTGCGGGGGGTGTCCGCTTTGAAGGTTCTCGCTATAGCTGAAAAGGAGCTTAAGGAATACGTTCTAAAACCCGGTTCGATAAGCTGGGGCATCGTTTTTCCGCTGGTTTTCACCTTGGCTTTTGCAGTTCGCTTCGGCGACGTTGATCACCTTGCCCCTGGTTTAGTTTCAATTTCCGTCCTCTTCGGGACGACTTCCTTCGTCTCTTCCTCGATAATCTTTGAGAGAAGACTCAGAACCTTTGAGAGACTCCTGGTTGCCCCTGTGAGTTATCTTGAAATCGTTCTGGCCAAGGTTCTCACCGGTTCAATATTCGGACTCTTCGTCGGTTTCGTTAGCCTTCTCTTCCTGAGGGCCTTCATGGTCTATCCAATATGGAACCTCCCTCTCTTCGTGCTCTTTCTCGTTCTGTCGGCTTTTGCCTTCTCAGCTTTAGGCCTCTACGTTTCCCTCGTCGTTGAGAACCCGATAAACGCGATGACGTGGCTCAACTTGATTAGGCTCCCCATGATGTTCACGAGCGGTGCTATAGTTTCCCTCCTCCTGTTTCCGAAGTGGTTCCTCGCCGTTGGCCTCGTAACTCCGATGACGTACTCCGTTGACGGCCTTCGCTTCGCCATGCTCCACTACTACGACGTCGTCAATCCGGTTTATGCCCTCCTCGTCCTGCTCCTGCTCTCGATGGTCTTCATTTACCTCTCAATCGTCAGGGTTGAGCGCCTTTACTGAACCTCAGGGCGAAGAACAGGATGACCATGAAAACCGTTATGTACTCACTCCAGACGAAGGGGACGATACCAACAACGCCGAGGGTGAAGATTATCGCCAGGATTATCACAATCACGAGCAGAACCCTGTAAACGGTCTTCTTTTCCATAACATCACCGGGAAAAAGAGGAGAAAAGAAGCTTAAAAATCAGCCGGTCGCGTTGGCGGAAGTATTGGCAGAGCAGACGAGGGGCTGGGGCTGGTACTTGAAGAGGTTCGGATGGAGCAGTTCGGCCATCTCGCGGATTGCCAGCACAATCCTTGGGCTCGGCCTCTGGAAGACGTTGGGGTCGCTGACGGTGTAAACCTTTCCGTCCTTCGCGGCCTTGATTGTTGAGAGCGGGCCTGAGCAGAATATCTTCGGGTCAACGTAAGCTGAGGCTATGATAACCACGTCCGGGTTCCTTGCTACGATTTCCTCTTCACTGACCGCTTTCCAGCCGGTAACGTCCTCAAAGGCATTCTTACCCCCCGCAATTTTGATTATACTGTCCGCGAAGGTGTCTTTTCCGGCTATCCAGTAGCCGTTATACGTGCTAACGAGATACATAACACTCGGCCTGCTCTGGTTGGAGACAAGGCCCTCAATGTAGCTTATCTGTGCCTTCATCTCGGCTATTACCATCGAAGCCTGTTCTTCCCTGTTGAGGACCTTTCCGATTAACTCAATTTGTTTGTATATTCCCTCGATG
>NZ_WAKV01000002.1 GCF_015523185.1 Thermococcus sp. | reverse complement strand
GATGCCGAACCGGGAAGAGTTGTTAAGGTTCTCGTTGAGAACCGGGCTTTTAGAGGGGCGAGGCCAGTGAGGATACTAGAAATTTATCTTTCTCAGTCCTCCCAGAGCTCAACGGAGCCAAAGAATGCAACCGAGTGAAGAACCAGCAGGTATATAGAGTGGTGAGGCTCTATCAGGTTAGTCTTGGCAAAGCCCATTCCCTTTTTCTCTATAATTAGGGGCTCGACGAGAGGATGGCCCGGATTGAGCACGAGGTAGTTCTTCTCAACTTCAACCTCGTAGCCTATGCCATAAGCCACCCTTTTCACTAGCTCTCTAAAGCCACTCCATCTGACGATATTAGTTTTGTAATGGATTGAATGTCCCATGACATCACCAAAATCTGTAATTTAAAAACCTTAATAAGTTTTTCTGATTATAAAACTACAAATAGAAAAAACTACTAAAAAACCACTAAATTTTTAAAGTCCCTTCCTCGTGCTCGGTTGGTGATGAGATGATAGACATCATAACTTTCCTTAAAAATCTCATATTGCTCTACGGTGGCTTGTTTGCGATAACAAACCCTATTGGAGCCGTTCCTGTCTTCTTGAGCGTTACCCATAACCTAAGTTTGGGGGAGCGAAGGGATATTGTCACAAAGACGGCAGTAACTGTCATTGTTACCCTCCTCGTTTTCGCCTTAATCGGCCAGTGGATCTTCCGCTTCTTCGGTTCGAGCGTCGATGCCTTCGCAATAGCAGGTGGGATTCTTCTCTTCAGGATGGCCATGGACATGCTCTCTGGAAGGCTTTCTTCGGTCAAAATAAGCAGAGAAGAAACGGAGGAGTTCGACGAGGACGTGGTAACCCTTGAGGAAGTTGCCATAATCCCCCTGGCCATTCCCCTTATTTCCGGTCCCGGTGCTATAACAACGGTCATGCTCTATATGGCGAAGGCCGGAACTTTTTCGGAGAGAGTTGCTGTCTTGATAACAATAGTTCTCATAGGTATCACGGTCTGGCTCGTTCTCTGTTCGGCAAACGTGATAAAGACCCGTCTCGGTAGGGTTGGTATAAAGGTCCTGACCAGAATGATGGGTCTAATTCTCACTTCCATGGCAGTCCAGATGATTATAAACGGCATTAAAGGGGCTTTTGGTCTTTAATTTCCAAAACCCTTAAAGCATTGATTTCCAAGCAGGAATGGTGTTGAAAATGCGCGGGGATTTGATACGAGTTCTCAGCTTGGTTGAGGAGAAGGCAAACGAGCTCAAGCTGGATGGTTTTGAGCCCGACGTTGTTCTTGTTGGCAGAAAAGCCTACGAGTTCATAAAGGCTCAGGTAAACGAGGAATTCGGTGGCGACGAGGAAGTTCTTGAGTTGTCTGGGCTAAGGGTTAGAATACTCGATGAGCTTGGAAATGACGCTGTCGTTATCGACAGTAAAGCCCTCGGCTACGCTCCAGCTGCAAAACGTTTCACCGTCGTGATGTGACCAGCCAGGCCTTTCCGTTCCTCATTTCGACCCTTGCACCTCTTAGAAAGAGGAGGCTTAGCGAAACTGCCGTAATGTCCGCCAAACTGCCCGGGTTCCTAAGGTCGCCTTTTTCCCCCATAAACTCCTCAAACGCTTTCAAACTCAACCTTCCATCCCGAACCTCCCGGGCTTTGTCCATGACGAGCTCTGCTTCGCCCCTTCCGGCCTTTCTGAGGATTAATGTATCGATATTCTCAGAGAGAAGTTCTATGAAAACACTGAGGATTGCTTCTTCCAACGGTGATGGAAGCTCCTCTGCTATTCTCGAAAACGTTCTGTACGTGAGCTCGTAACCATTGACCCACTCCCCGAAGACGAGCTCTCTCTCGGCGCTCATCTTCGCCAGTTCCAGGAGGTTTATCCTGTCCCTGAAGAGTTCCTCAAATGCTTTGTCGGAATATACGTCGTACTTCACACCGCTTGGCAGGCCCTTTGGGTTCGCCGTTCTTATGGCCTTATAGAGCTCCATGGTATCCCTTACCGTTGATTCCTCGATGAGTAGCTTTGCTTTTTCCCTGCCTTCCTTGATTTTCTTCGTTAGAGCCAAGCCCATGATTAGGGGAATCGAGAGGACTATAACTCCAAAGTTAGGATTTGCATCCTGAACCCTTTTCGTTGCCTCTACCCCTCTCCTTATGAGCTCTCCGATTCCGGCCTCGTTTGGCCTCAAAAGGCCGGAGCGTATGGACTCGGCCCTCTTCACAGCTTCATGATAGATACTCCCCAGGGCTGGATATGCAACGAGGAAGTTGTAGATGCTCAAATCCTCAAAATCCCTCTTCCTGCTCACGTTCCCAGGTTTTGGAACCGTAGCCTCGACTAATGGCCCCGTCAGAAAAGCCCTTATCAGCTCCCACCGGTTCATCATTTCACCGGGGGAAAAAGGGAGAGAAGGCTTAAAACGGTTTCTCATCGGAGCAGTTTAACGAACTCCCTCATCCAGGCGTACAAATCTCCAGGATGCCTTGAGCTGACCCAGTTGCCGTCAACGACTACTGGTTCGTCAACCCACTCGACGCCTGCATTTATCATGTCGTCCTTTATTCCAGCATAGCTCGTTCCTTTCCTCCCCTTCAGCACTCCTGCGGAGATTAGTATCTGTGGCCCGTGGCAGATTGTCGCGACTGGCTTTCCGTCCTCGAACATCTTTTTGGCTATTGAGACTGCCTTATCGTTGAGCCTGACCCTTTCCGGTGCTCTGCCTCCAGGAAGGACGAGGGCATCAAACTCGTCTGGGTCAACCTCGTCGAAGGCGAGGTCAACGTTCACGGTGTAGCCGTGCTTTCCAATAATCCTTCCGCGCTCGAAGCTCGCTATATAAACCTCGTGGTTTTCTTCTTTGAGCCTGTGGAGCGGATAAATCAGCTCAACGTCCTCGAATTCGTTCGCGCTGAGAAACATAACCTTCATTCTACCACCCCCTAAGCGTTCAAAGGAGAATAGCATCGGCAACTTATAACCCTAACTGGGCAAAAATGTTCAAAGGGGAAGCTCAGTCGTTTCCTTATGGGTCTTCAGGACAACCATCGTGTGGGTTGATTCGACACCGTCGATGCTTCCAATCTTGTCCAAGAACTCGTTGAGTTCCTCGCTACTCCTCGTTCTAATCTTGACAAGCATGTCGTAGTCGCCAGTTGTTTCGTAAACCTCGCATATCTGGGGGTACTTTTTGAGCTCGTCTGCGACGTGACCGTACATTCCGGCGCGGGCTTTTATGAGGATGAAGGCGAGGATTTTAAAGCCCAAGGAATCAGGGTCGAGTATAACTGTGAACTTTTTTATTACCCCTCTGTCTTTGAGTTTCTTTATTCGTTCGTAAATAGTTGATTCGGCAAGGCCAACTTCCTTGGAAATCTCACGAAGGGGTGTTCTGCTGTTTCTCTGAAGTATCATGAGTATCTTTCTATCAATATCATCTAGACCACTTCTCGACATATTCATCACCGACGTGGAAAATTTTCGATAGTCCTTATAAATTTGCCGATTCAAAATAACCATACGTTTATAAAACGCCGTTCGTCTTTTAGTTCCGGGCCGGGGGTGAGCAGGAATGCCAACGAACGTGACGGCAGAGTATCTAGCAGCTGAGGAGGAATACAGGAACGCAAAGACTATTCCAGAGAAGATTCGCGCCCTTGAGAAGATGTATGCCACCGTTCCGAAGCACAAGGGGACGGAGAAGCTCAGGCTACACATAAAGAGAAAACTGGCCGAGCTAAGAAAAGAGCTTGAGAAACAGAGACAGCTCAGGAAGGGCGGTGGCGGGCCTTCAATGGCCGTGAGAAAGGAAGGGGCCGCCCAGATAGTTCTCGCCGGTTTGCCAAACGTCGGCAAAAGCTCCCTCATGAGGGCCCTTACCAACGTTGAGGCAGATGTCGCTGACTACGCCTTTACAACCGTCCAGCCCATCCCTGGGATGATGCACCACAAGGACGTTCAGATTCAGCTCGTTGAGGTTCCGGGTCTGGTTGAGGGGGCAGCGCTCGGAAAAGGAATGGGGCCCCAGCTGTTGAGCGTCATAAGGAACGCCGATGCAATAGCCATCGTGGTTGACCTCTCCCAGGACCCGCTCAAGCAGATGGAAATCCTCCTCAGGGAGTTCGAAAGGGCCGGGATAAAGGTCAACAAGAGGAAGCCTCGGGTCGAAATAAAGAGGACTGCCATGGGTGGAATAGTAATCAACGGTCAGGAGAACATCAAGGGCGACATAAACGAGGTCATGAAGATGCTCCGCGAGGAGAGGATTCACTCCGCCGAAATCACGGTCAAAGAACCGGTAACGCTGGAGGAGTTCGCCGATGCGATAGATGACAGCCTCGTCTGGAGGCGGGCGATAATCATAGCCAACAAGGGGGATGCTCCCGGGAGCAAGGAGAACTACGAGAAATTGGTGAAGGCCTACGGCGACCGCTTTAAGATAGTCCCCGTTTCTGCCAAGAAGGGCATAAACCTTGACAAACTCAAGGACGAGCTCTACGAGTTGGCTGGAATAATCCGCGTCTTCACGAAGAGTCCTGGGGAGGAACCTGCCTATCCGCCCGTTGCTCTCAAAAAGGGCTCAACTGTTATGGATTTGGCGGAAAGGATTCACAAAGACTTCGCCAAGAACTTCCGCTACGCGAGAGTCTGGGGTAAGAGCGTCAAGTTCCCCGGTCAGAGAGTTGGAGCAGACCACGTGCTTGAGGACGGAGATATAGTGGAGATTCACGCCAGATGATTAGTCTGTTCTGTTTTTTCTGCTCTCTGCAAGTTAAACCATTCTTGCACAACCCAATGTTTATAAGCATGGGTGTATAAAGTCGAACGCTGGCCGTAAAATTTTCGGGGTGGTCATATGAGACAGCTTGACCTGACCGAGAAGGATCCTTCTAAGAAAATCACGATTTACTTCGAGGGAGAGCCCTACGAGGCTTATGAGGGCGAAAAGTTCCCCGTGGCTATGCTTGCTAACGGCGTTTACTGGCTCACAACTAGTACTGAGGGCAGACACCGCGGGGCGTTTACCTTCGGCCCGCTTCCAGTTAAGGTGAACGGTGTCAAGAACGTCAACGGCAGGAAGCTCACTCTTAAGGACGGCATGAGGATTGAAAGACAACGCTATGACGAGTTCCAGGAGCAGGTTGAAATAGACGAGAACAAGCCCGTTCTCCGCTATGTCGTTGACGTTGCCGTCATCGGTGCAGGGCCAGCCGGGCTGGGCGTTGTTGAAGAAATTGGCGGAAAGCTTACCGTCGCGCTCATCGAGGAAAAGAGCTGGCTTGGAGGGGACATGTGGCTTAGGGGGGTTGAGCAGGAGGGCTTTGGAAACCCGAGGGAGGCAATAGAGAAGCTAACAAACTTCCCCGAGAACGTCAGGGTTTTCCTAAAAACCTCGGTCCTCGGTGTCTTTGACAAGGGCGAATACTTCCTTGTTCCTGCCGTTAGAAAAGACCAGCTGATAGAGTTCATGGCGAAGCGCGTTGTTTTAGCTACAGGTGCCGTTGATTCCATAATGCTCTTTGAGAACAACGATTACCCTGGAGTTTTCAGGAGGAGTGATGCCCTTGAGGTCATCAACGTCTGGAACGTTGCACCGGGCAAGAAGGTCGCTGTCGTTGGGGCCTTTCCGGAGGAGGTAACCGCCGAACTCGAGCGCTGGGGGATAGATTACATCATCGTTCCCAATCCAAAGCGCGTTGAAGGAAACGACAAAGTTGAGCGCCTCATAGACGAGAACGGCAACGTTTACGAGGTTGACGCCGTGATTATGGCCGATGGCAGGATTCCCGACATAAACCCAATAACGCAGGCCGGTGGGAAACTCTACTTTAAACGTGGCTACTACAGACCCGTCATAGACTCGAACCACAGAATCCGCGACGGAATCTACGTGGCAGGAAGTGCCATCAGCATAAAGCCCCACTACGCGAACTACCTTGAGGGCAAGCTCGTCGGGGCCTACATCCTCAGGGAGTTCGGCCTTGGGGCAGAACCCTGCATCTACGAGGAGAAGCTTAAGGAATACGAGCCGGTAGCGAGGCCGATTCCAAAGCTCCCGCTCGAAGGTTCCAACGCGGAGGACGTCCAGATATGTGGCTGTGGGGTTACGCTGAAGAAGGTGGATGACGTGGTGAGGAGTGGTATAACCGACCTTCAGATAATCAAGCGCTTAACTCATCTCGCGATGGGCTTCTGCCAGGGACGTTTCTGCCTCTTCAACGGAGCTTTACTTGTCTCACAGCGGAGCGGAACGCCGATGGACCGGCTTGACATACCCGTGGCCAGACCCCCTATAAAGAACGTCAAGATGAAAATAGTAGCAGGGAGGGATTGAAGATGCCGACGAGAAACCTTCCAGAGAGAAGCGAGATAACGGTCATCGGTGG
>NZ_WAKV01000001.1 GCF_015523185.1 Thermococcus sp. | reverse complement strand
GTCTATGCATTTGTCGTGACCTACATCCTGATTTGGATTACCGATAGGATAACCCCCGTTCGCGTTCCGGAGGATGCCGAGAAGAAGGGCCTTGACGCCTACGAGTGGGCTGAGAGCGCCTACGTTGATGCATGAAGTTTTTTTCTTTATTTCACTTTAACGACCAACATTTCTTCTTTTCCCGAGGAGGCCACAAGCGTCCCATCCCTCTCGAAAATCCAAGCACCACCGGGCGGTGAGCTGTTGACTATGAAGGCCTTAACGCCGAGAAGCCTAACCCTCTCGGCCATCGCCTCAACGTCCTCCTCGTTCGGCTCGCCGTAGTCCGGTGAGTACTCCATCGGCACGAAGAGGTAGTCAGGTCTTTTCCGCCTCACCCACTTCGCTATCTCTTGTTGTAGGGGTCGCCACAGATGATTACCGCGACCTTTCCAAACTCAGTCCATGCTGTTCTCCCCGTGTTGCCGGTGCAGAACTTGTACGGTTCCTGAAACTTGCGATGCTTGGGTAGTACCTCCCCGTTTCTGCCGATTAAAAGCGCGGAGTTGTAAACGCAGTTTTTGTAGAGCTCAATGAGGCCGAAGATAACATAAACGCCATTTTCCTTAGCGAGTTTACTCACCCGCCCAACAATTTCATCGTAAAGCCCCACCCCGGAAGCCTCGCTGAAGCGCCTCTCAAACTCAGTCCAGTTGACCTCGAAGTTTCCTACCTCGACGTGCATTGGAATAAGGACGACCCTCATTACTGCACCTCCAGCTCTTCAGAGGCCTGAAAAATCTTCTCAACGAGTCCTTGGGGTAAATCGTCCGGATTTTGATATTTTGTCACCTCCATCATGAGGTTATCGAGTTCCTTGAGTGTTTCAAGGTTCTTCTCGATGAGACTTTTCATCCTCGTGGAGTTGCTGAAGCTGACCTCCTGAAGGAACAGATGGTAGTTGGACATGGCCGAAAACATTAGCTGAAACCTCTCATCATTCTTGTACGCCTGGAGGAGGCCGAAAGTGTCTTCAAGGTGCCCGGCTCTGATGGAGTATGCACGGGCATAGAAAACCATGAGGTCATCCGAAGCGTTCTCGTGGAGGAGATACTCAAAAGTTCCGCCGACATTGGAGAGTCCTCTGGCGTCCTTCAAGCCATAGATGTAAACAGACGTCAGCAGGCTCTTCTCGTCTTTTCGGCAGTTCCATAGGGCGTATGAAGAGGTGAATAGGACAAGAATGAACATAACCACCAAGACCACAACGTGGTTTTTCCTTTTCATCCGTATCGTCCGTTTACCACTAACCGCAAAAGTCTTAAAAATCTTTGCCGTGTCCCTCAAAGAACCAGTTATTAGAGGGGACTTTGAATGAGAACTCACTCCTTCGGTGCTGAAACAGTCCCAGTTGCACTCGCCGGCGACCTGCTCATCGGGAGCGTCCACGACGGGAAGGCTTACAAACTCATGCTCGCAAGGCTCGACGGTGAAGAGATAGAAGAGCTAAAGTTCCTCTCGGGCAAAAACGACTGGGAAGGCCACAGCATAGCGAAGCTCAAGGACGGCTACCTAATCGGCGGTGCCGCTGAGGGCGTTGCAACGTCCGACGGCGGAAACGGCTGGAAGGCTTACGTCGCGAAACTTAGTGATAACCTCAAAGTCCTTTGGGGGAGAAAGCTAAAAATCCTCGGCAACGAGGCCGTTTACTCGATTTTGCCGGATAGGAGTGGTGCTTTCATAGCGGGCGAAACCTCCGACGAGAGGGGCAGGGGCTTTTTCATCGGGAGGACTACGCTGGAAGGCGAACCCCTCTGGCTCAGAACACTCGGTCCCTGGGACGATGCCGTGATTTCCGGCCTGGTTGAGCTTGATGGAAAGCTTTTCCTCATCGGGAGTTTGAAGGAGAGGGGAGATGGAGGGTTAAGGCCTTCGAGTTCACCAGGAACGGGGAGCTGGTAGGGGAAAGGGAGCTTGCCGGTGAAATAGCCCTGACTGCCGCCAGAATGGATGGAAAGATAATCTTAGGCGGTTACAAAGGGAGCGCCCTCTGGGTCTGGGGCGGAGACTGGGAGGTGACGCTTCCAAACGGTGCAGTGACTTCACTCCTGCCAGCCGAAGACGGCCTCTTAATTAGCGGCGAAGTCGAGGGGAAAGCAGTGGTGATAAAGCTCGACCCGAAGGGAGAAATCCTCTGGAAGAGAGAACTGTGGGAGCGTGGCTGGGTCGAGGTTTCAGGAAGGGACGTTGCGCTCGGGGTTAAGGAGGAAGAGGGGAAGATGGTGATGGTCGTTGAGAGGGTTTAGGAGGTATTCACGATGAGACCCATTATCCTCAGAGGGGAGAAAATATCGCTTGGAATCCTCCTGAAGGAAGACCTCCAAAAGAGCTGGGAGTGGTTCAACGACAGGAGCACGATGCGTTACATGTTCAACTCTGCCTATTTCACACTTCCAGAAGAGGAGGGAGAGCTGTACGAGGATCTGAAGAAGAACAAGGATAAGGCGCCTGTTTTTGCCGTTGTCGAAAACAAAAGCGGAAATCTTGTGGGAATATCAGGCTTCAAATGGATTAACTGGCAAGCAAGGTGGGGGGAGATACTCTACTACCTCGCTCCGGAGGAGAGGAGGAAGGGCTACGGCACCGAGGTCGTCAAACTCCTCTGCGAGTACGCCTTCAGGCATCTCAACCTCCGTAAAGTCTGGGCAAAGGTTCATGAGGACAATAAGGCCTCTATAAAAGTT